>JARDZI010000086.1 GCA_029240935.1 Clostridiales bacterium | reverse complement strand
GCTCTTTACCTCACTCATTTCCAATACCCCTTTATTTATTTTTTTGTGTAGTTACAATTAGAATATTAACCCTTCTATTTGTTTGTCTGCCCTCTGGAGTATCATTAGTATCAATAGGTCGATACTCACCTAATCCAACTGCTTGAAATCTTCTACCATCCATTCCTTCTTTTTCGATAAAATACCGTACAACCTTATTTGCTCTATCAGTTGAAAGCTCCCAGTTTGACTGGTAATAGCCCTTATTAATTGGCAAATTATCTGTATGACCTTCAACTATAACTTCATTGGAAAATTGACTTAGAAGCCCAGATATTTTTTTAAGTAAGGGTGTACTATCCTGCTTTAGTGCTGCCTTTCCAGAGTCAAATAGTATATTATCCTGAAGCTCTATCAAAACTCCTCTGGTTTCCCTTTTAATTGTAACCTTTGCATTTAAACCATTTTCATCTACATAGGTGGACACTTCTTCATATATTCTCTGTGCCTCTTCCCCAACTAAACCAGATCCTTCAGTATTATCTTCAACACCTGGATTCTCCGCACTCGGAACTGGACCAATATTGCCTCCATTTGTTATAACCTGGCTATCTCCTCCAAGGGCAATTGCCATGGATTGGGCTAATTGTCTAAACTTAGAAGAGTCAACTAGTGAAAATGAATATAGTAAAACGAAAAAGGTTAAAATAAGTGTCATCATATCAGAATATGTAGTTAGCCAGCCTTGGCTTATTTCTTTTTTCTCCGGTTTTTTTCTACTCACCGTCTGTCACCGCACTTCCTAATGATTGTGCATCAGAAATACTAGCTCTCTCCTTTGGTGGCAAGTATGCCTTTAATTTATCCTCGATTATTCTAGGGTTTACACCAGCCTGAAGTGCAAGAACTCCTTCAAGCATCATTTCTCTTCTGCCGGCTTCTGCAGCACTTTTTACTTCCAGCTTATTTGCAAGAGGACCAAATATAAAGTTAGCCATAACAGAACCATAAAAGGAGGTTATAATTGCCTTTGACATACCAGGACCCAGAGCACTTGGATCATTTAAATTTGCAAGCATCTGTACAAGACCTATTAGTGTTCCAATCATACCATATGCAGGTCCATATCCAGCCCATGCCTTTAATAAGTTAATACCGCTAACATGTCTTTTTTCCATTTCACCAATTTCAAGATCCATTATATCTCTGATGGTTTCAGGCTCTAGACCATCAACAACCATCTGAATTCCACTTTTTATAAAATCATCGTCAATAGCCTCAACTTCACTTTCTAATGAAAGGAGTCCTTCTCTTCTAGCCTTTTTAGATAATTCTACAAATTTTATAATTATTGCCTTTCCTTGAAGCTGTTTATCAATAAATGCATTCTTTAATGTTTTTGGAAGGTTCTTAATATCAGCCATAGGAAAACATATTAGTACAGTAAAGAAAGATCCACCTACTGTAATAAAAATAGAGGGAAGGTCCCAAAATAATTTGAGACCACTTAATTTAATTTTACCATCGTCAAGTGCCATACCAATTAATATACACAGGACTCCTGCAATAATCCCGATATAGGTCGAAAGATCCTTTTTCTTCATTTCACTACCTCCGGAAGACCATACATGTAATTCCTTCTAAAGTTAATTATTCTCTTTAATATGATATCTGGAGATTCCTTTACAAGAAATTTCTTATTTGTTGTTGTAGTAATAACAGTATCAGGAGTTACTTCAATTTTTTCAATTAGATCACAGTTTAGATAAAATTCCTTGTCATTTAAACCAGTTAATAATATCATAGGTTATTACCTCATTATCTCTTTAAATTTAATAACTCTTGAAGCATTTCATCAGAGGTTGTAATAGTTCTTGAATTGGCCTGAAATGCTCTGCTTGTTATTATCATTTCTGTAAATTCATTGGCTAGGTCTACTTTGGACATTTCCAGGAAGCCTTGTTCTAGGGAACCTGCACCTTTTTCATTAGGGGCTCCTACTTCTGCTGTACCTGAGTTTGAAGTGTTTTTGTATAGGTTGCTTCCAAGCTTTTCAAGTCCTGCTTCGTTTTGGAAATTAGCAACAGCTATTTTACCAATTACAACTGGATTATCAGTATATATCGCTCTTATTGTTCCATCCTTTTCAACAGAAAAGCTTTTAAGTTTGTTAGCAGGTGTTCCACCATCTGATAGTGGTATTTTAATTGCTACTAATGTGTCCAAGGCTGGAGAAGGTGATGCAGATAAATCTGGAGCGAGTGTACCAGCTGCAACTGGATTTCCAGATGCGTCAAGTGCTGATGCGCCGAGCACATGTAATCCTTCAGATGTAACTAAATATCCTTTAGCGTCTAAAGTAAATCCACCATCTCTAGTAAACCTTGGATAACCAGGTGCGGTATTTGATGGCTGAACATTATTAACTATAAAAAATCCATTACCTTGTATTGCTATATCAGTTGACCTGCTAGTTGGTTGTAATGCTCCTTGACTCATGTCTGTATCTACACCTGCTATTGCTACTCCCAATCCAACCTGCTTAGCATTTGTTCCACCAACACTGTTTTGTGGATCTGTATCAGCAGGAGCACTAGCACTCTGCATAGTCTGGCTTAACATGTCCTTAAACATAACTCTTGATGCTTTAAAAGCTGTTGTATTTGCATTCGCAATATTATTACCTATAACATCCATTTTTGTTTGCTGGCTTTTCATACCGCTTACACCTGAAAATAATGACCTTAACATACATTTACCTCCTAAATTTTAATACCGTTTCATTCATTCCACGGTTAAGGCTTCCCTAAGGTCCAGCCTTAAACTATTACTGCACTGTCTATATTGGTAAATACATTTTCCTTTAAGCTGTTACTATCTACAGCAGTAATAATTGTATTATTTTTAATACTTGTTATGTAGGCAACATTGTTATATAAAATCAATGCTTCCCTTCCACCCTTGCTGCGAATATTTTCCACAGCGGATTTTAAATTACTGATATCAGAATCCGTAAGAGTTATGTTTCTTTCCCTTAACCTATCCATTGCATGGGCTGATATTTTTAAGTCTTTTTTTGCTTGTACATCTTCAAGTACCTTGCTAAAATCAATGTTTGCATTTAATCTTGCATTAATATTATTAACATTAGCATTAATCCTTGATGGTTGTACTACTTTGTTGATCATCTTCAAAATCACCTACCCCAATAACACGGTCTATGCTATAAACTCCATTTTCTGTTTTAAGAAATACCTGGCTATTTTCAATAATTAAACCCTTTACTAATTCAGTAACATAGGTTTCATCATCAACTACAATAGCTACCTCTTTTCCAATCATCATTGAACCCTCTGTTACTCGCTGAGAAACTAGCATCTTTTCAAGAGAGGTATTCGTATTCTGAGATTGTTCAAGAGCTGAGAACTGAGCCATTTGAGCAATATACTGAGAATTATCCTGATTGCTCATTGGATCCTGATTGCTTAATTGAGCCATTAAAATCTTTAAAAAAGCATTTTTATCTAAACCATTACTAGATGTAGCAGTATTTTGAGTATTACCACTAATTGAATATAAAGCATTTATGTCCATATTTACCTCCTTAGGCAATAATATTTAATCCTTCTAACAAATCATAGGATTGTATTTCTTCTTCAAAAGCCTGTGCTACTCTATGATTGTTTCTATTTTGCTTATTGCTAAACCCTTTTCTGCCACTGTTGCGATCAAATTCCTCTCCAGCCTGTATATTTACTGTTATGTTGTTTAAATTAACATTGCTGTTTTTTAAATCTGTTTTTAACTGTTCCAGATTACTTTGAAGCATAAATACAACCTCTTTTCTTTCAGCTATTATACTTCCATTTATCTGGCCTTTTTCCAATACTAGCTTTAAGGAAACCTCTCCTAATTCCTCAGGTTTCAATTTAACTGTTACCTCTGTAGAACCAGGAAGCTTTAATGTTTTAAATTTCTCAACAGTAATATCTATAATATCCTGTGGGTTTTCAATCAGGGCTGCTTCAGGAACCTTGTCTTGCAATGTAACAGCACTCATATTTTCGCTTTTAACATTACTAAGTCCGGAAGCTTGTTCAAAATTAATAACTGGTTCCAATGACTTAATGTTTTTTTCCTCTGGCTTTAAACTTTTAGCTTCACCCTGTGTATTGGCGGAATTATTTGTGTCATTTGTATTTGTTTCAATAATACTTTTAATGTTCTTAATATTATCCGAAAAACCAATATTTGATGAACTATTTTTGTTCAGAGCAGTTTCTTCAGATATTTTATCAGCTTTTGTATTAGTAGTTATTCCATTTAATAAATCAGATATCTTTTTAGGTTCAATAGTTGGTGTATTTTCTTCAGCTTGAATATTTAATATATCTAACATTACTTTTGCTTCAGAAGTTGTTATATTTTCGCCTGATTGTTCTGAAATAATATCAACCCTATTAATGTTAACCCCTTCCTTTGAGCTCAATCCATTAATATTGTTAATGAACTCTTGTAATTCCTCAGGGATATTATCTGTTAGATTAAATATCTTTTGAAAATCTGTACTATTACTTAATACACCACTTAATAGTGAGTTAGGATTAATAAAGCTTTGAAGGTTTTCGGTATCCTTCAACTGACCTCCACTAATCCTTAAGCTATCAATTGCTGATAAAATATTGGTTAGTTCAATACTATTTCCAGAGGTACTAGTAGAATCACAAACAGTAGCTTGATTCATAAGTAAGCTATATGGATTTGAGCTAGGAATAAGCATGTTACTAAACAACATTGCAAATAACTCTGAAAAGCCATCCATATTCTGACCTTTCTCCATATCCTTGACTAGGGTGCTGCTAAGGTCTAAAGAGCTTACAAGGGAACTTATCTCCATTTTTTCACCTCCTTTCAAGTTTTACATATGAAAACAAAGCAAAATCATCATTTAATTTTTGTTCTTTTCTATTACTTTCAGCTTCAAAATCTTGCTTTGCTTTTTCCTTTAATTTATCAAGTACCTTTCTGTCTGAAGTTGATTTAATAAGTTCCTGCTTTTTTATATCTAATTGTTCTGTTGCCTTCACAAGCTTATATTTTGCGTTCTCAATTTTTTTATCAAGAAATTCAATATATCTTGAGAAATTTTGAAAATCACCACTTGTTTTTAAATCATAAAAGTAATCCTTTGAATCATTTTTAATATCAATATAATGATTTAGCTCCTTTTCCTGGGCTAGTTGAAACTTTAATGCCTTAACAAATTCCTCTTTTTTCTTTTCTTCAATTTTTTCTTTATAATCTAATACTTTTTGAAGTTGAAAATTAAATGCTTCCATTATTACACCTACTTACCTATTTCAATAAATTTGCTATATGTTTCATTAAAGTCTGAATGTTCAGTCATAGTTTGTTTTAAAAAGTTTTCTACATCATCAATTATATTTATAGCCCTATCTATCTTAGGGTTGCTTCCCTTTTGGTAGGCACCAATATTTATTAAATCCTCTGCTTCATTATAGGTGGATATAACATCTCTTAAATCTCCTGCCTTAAGCTTAATATCCTCATCAGCTATTTCTGACATCAACCTTGATATACTAGATAATACATCAATTGCTGGATAGTGATTCTTAGCTGCAAGCTTTCTAGATAGAACAATATGTCCATCAAGTATACTTCTAACTGCATCTGCAATAGGCTCATTCATATCATCCCCATCTACAAGTACTGTGTAAAATGCTGTAATAGATCCAACAGAAGAAGTACCAGACCTCTCCATAAGTCTTGGAAGCATTGCAAAAACTGAAGGTGTATAACCCTTTGTAGCAGGCGGTTCTCCTATTGTTAGTCCTACTTCTCTTTGAGCCATTGCAAATCTTGTAACTGAATCCATCATTAACATCACTTTTAAACCTTGGTCACGAAAATATTCTGCTATAGCTGTTGCAGTAAAGGCACCCTTGAGACGTAAAAGAGGAGGTTGATCCGATGTGGCAACTACAACAACAGATTTCTTTAATCCCTCTTCACCTAAATCCTTTTCAATAAAATCTTTGACTTCTCTTCCTCTTTCTCCAACAAGTCCAATAACGTTTACATCAGCATCACTATATTTTGAAATCATACCAAGAAGTGTACTCTTTCCAACTCCAGAACCTGCAAAAATACCTATTCTTTGCCCGACACCACAGGTAAGGAAAGCATCTATCGCTCTTACTCCAGTTGTCATGATGGAATCTATCCTATTCCTTGTAAGAGGATTTGGAGGATTATTATCAAGTGGATATTCAGTTTCATAATCAAGTTTTTTCTCATCTATAGGTCTGCCTAATCCGTCTAGAACCCTTCCAAGAACTTCATATCCAACCTTAACATTTAAAATTTTATTTGTTGCTTCGACTTCTGAGCCAGGAGCAACTCCTGTTAATTCTCCTAATGGCATTAGCAATATACAATTATCTTTAAAGCCTACTACCTCAGCAAGAACTTCCCTAGAGCCACCTGTAGTAATTTTGCATAATTCACCAACAAATGCTTGTAATCCTTCTACTTCAATAGTTAACCCTACAACCTTTTTAACCTTACCTGTTAGCTTAATAGTATTAGTCGAAGTAACCTTACTGGTTAATGTATTAAAATCTATATTGAGCATATCCTATCAGTTCCTTAATAATATTTTTGCTATCATATCAAGTTGAGTATCAATATCACCATCAATAAAGCCTGAAGCTGTTTCAGCCTTTACACTTCCTTGAGTAACACCAGAATCCGCAATAATAAACAAATTGTTTGGATTCTCAACATATATTGATAAGTCATCCTTCTTGTTCTTAACTATATTAAAATCTAATGGATTAACCTTAAGTATTACATGTGTTCTATCCGTAGCCTGGGATAGAACATTTTCTGAAATTTTGTTTAGGATTTCAGGATTTACTATTATTTCGCTCTTAATTATCTGCTTAGCAATTGTTATTGAGAGCTCCATAATTTCTCGATACTTGTTTTTAATATATGTCTCAGTTTCTGATTTAACGGATTCGAGATATACATCTGCATTTTTTCTTATGTCTTCTGCTAGAGAGCTTGCTTCATTTATACCAAACTCATAGCCTTCAGTGTAACCTTGCTTATAGCCCTGTTGGTAACCATTTTCCTTTGCTTCATTTTTTATATTATCAACAGTATTATTAGCATCCACCAATATGTTTTTAGCAGTATTTTGTGCATTTTTAATTATTATCTCAGCACTTGTCTCTGCATCTATTTTTGCTCTATGTAATATTTCATCATACATTTCAGCATTTTTATCTGGTGGTAAATCATTATCTTTCTGCATTTTCTTTTCTTGCATTAATTTAATATCAGGTAGAGAAATAAGTTCACTTCCATTCGTAACCGGCGATTTTATTATTTTAAACAATGACTGCATCTTCTCCACCTCTTGAGATAACAATTTCACCTGCTTCGTCTAATCTTCTTACAATTGCAACTATAGCTTGTTGGGCTTTTTCTACATCAATAAGTCTTACAGGTCCAAGGAACTCAATGTCTTCCCTTAAGGTTTGAGCTGCCCTCTTTGACATATTATTATACAGTATGTGTGCTACCTCTTCTGATGAACCCTTTAAGGCAAGGGCCATATCTTTCATATCAACCTCTCTAACGATACGTTGAATTGAAGCATTGTCCAAGGAAATAATATCTTCGAATACAAACATACTTTCTCTGATTTTTTCTGCTAATTCAGGCTGATCTCTGTCTAGTTCTTCAAGTATAGCCTTTTCTGTACCTCTATCAACATTATTCAATACATCAACTAAAGCACTTACACCACCAATTGTTGCAATATCTGATCTTATTAAATTTGATAACTTCTTTTGAAGTATCTCTTCTACTTCTTCAATAACGATTGGAGAAGTATTGCTCATAATAGCCATTCGCTTTGCAACATCAACCTGCATTTCTTCAGGAAGACCTGATAGAATTTGGGCTGCTTTTTCTGCCTGCAGGTAGCACATGATTAATGCAATTGTCTGAGGGTGTTCTCCCATAACTACATTTAATAATTGATGGGCATCAGCCTTTCTAGCGATTCCAAAGGGCCTGTATTGCTGTGTTATTTCTGATACTCTATCAATTATTTCCATGGCTCTTTGAGAACCTAATGCTTTGCTTAAAAGATTTTTTGCATATTCAAAACCACCCTCAAGTATGTAATCCTTCGCTCTATTTAAATTAACAAACTCTTGAAGTACTTCATTTTTCAATTCCTTTTTGATTTTAGGCATATTTGCAATTTCAAAGGTAATCTTCTGAATTTCAGTTTCAGGTAGCTTCTTTAAAATAGGAGCTGCTGAATCAGGACCGAGGGTTACAAATAAAACGGCAGACTTTTGAATTCCTGTTAATTTATCTTTAGCCACTCACATCACCTCGATTCATCATCAGATAGCCATGTTCTAATAACTTCTGCTACCTGTTCAGGTTTTTTAGTTGCATAGGACTGTAGTTCTTTTTCTAAAGACATATCGCCAGTATCCTGATCATCAAGTACGTTTTCATATACATTAGGTTGTTTTGGTATAATAGTATCCCCAACAACAACATCTAAGCCTTGATTTATGTCATCAGGTTTAGCATTTTTCTTTTTATTCTTAGAAATTATGGATAATAACACAATCATAAGTATCAGTGCACCTGCACCTATACCTATCCTAGTATACAGCTTAGTCCTTTCTTCCTTCTTAGCTTGAGCTTCCATTGCAGCAAGCTCCGCATCTACCTTGTCCTGCTTATCAGTATTGAAAGGAAGTGCAGATATATTAATTGAATCACCTCTTGTTTGATCATATCCAACTGCAGTTGCAACTATATTTTTAATTTCATTTTTTTCAGTATCATTTAAACTACCATCAATCACAACAGAAACTGTCATCCTAGTTACTTCACCAGGTGCTTTAATGGTTATATCTTCAACTTGGCCTATTTCATTATTTACAGTTTCATCATTTTTTTCATACGTGGAAACTCCTCCATTTTGATCAGCTACAGGATACTCTGTGGTATCAAATTGAGGATCAGTTCCAGTACTATCAGCTCCTCCAGTACCGGTGGTGTCTGAAGATTTTTCTGTAATTGTTTTAAGGCTTCTTTGAACAACATTATCCTTGTCATATTTAATAGTTGTTGTTTGCTTTGAATCAAAATTTAAATCTGAGTTTACCTTTACAGCAATATTTCCCTGTCCGAAAACCTCTTCCAGCATTCCCTTTACATCAACTTGAAGTTGATCTTCAAATTGTCTTTCAAATTCCTGCTGCTTCGTAGCTGAAACAGTTCCAGAACTGCTTGTATCATCAAATATATTTTCACTTAATAAATTTGCATTTGAATCTAATACTTGTACATTTTTTTGTGGAAGGCTTTCAACACTACCACTTACAAGAGCAATAATTGCTTTAACCTGTTCTGGACTAAGTGTACTAAGTCCCTTTTCCTTTATAATTACAGATGCAGTTGCATCTTGTGTTTCTCTTGCAAAAACAGATTCATCTGGAAGAACCAGGTGAACTCGTGCACTATCAACCTCATCTAAGCTTTCAATTGAACGTGCTAATTCACCCTCTAGTGCTCTTTGATACATTATCTGAGCTTCTGTATCAGTTACACCAAACTTACCTTGATCAAATATTTCAAATCCTGTCTTTACAGATTGCATTTCAGCCGCATTAGACATTCTAAGTTCTGCTACCATATCCTTAGGAACTAATATTGAATCACCTTCAACCCTATAGCTAATTCCCTCTGTTTTTAGCTTTTCTATAACCTGAGCAGAAACTTCCGGGTCTAAATTTGAGTATAAAGTATCATAACTAGCTTTATCTAAATAGGCTACTAAAAAAATAGTAGAAAATATAATTCCAACGAGTATCAATATAAAGCTTACTTTTTTAGTTGTACTGTAGGATTTCCACTTCTCTCCTATGGACTTTACAAATTCCATTATCTTATTCATTCACCGCACTCCTTCAGTAGCTGACTATATCTGCATTCTGCTGATTTCTTGATATGCATCTACAAGTTTATTTCTTATTTGAACAGCAAGCTCTAAGGATAATCTTGCTTCTTCAGTAGCAATTAAAACCTGATGAATATCTGTAGCTTTTCCTGTTAACAAATCCTGAGTAGCCTGTTCTGCATTTATTTGATTATCATTTACCTTATCCAATTCGTTTTTTAGAATTTCATTAAAATTTATATTATTAGAAGTACTATTTACCTTTTTTAATTCTGGTAACTCAAAAAAGGATATATTGTCAATTCTCATTTATATCCCTACCTTCCAATTTCTAATGCTTTCATTGCCATTTGCTTCTCAGAATTTATTGCAGTTACATTTGCTTCAAAGGCTCTAGATGCACTTATTAAGTCCACCATTTCATTAAGAATATTAACATTTGGCATTGTTACATATCCTTCAGCATCCGCATCTGGATGTGATGGATCGTAAACTCTCTTTAGAGAACTAACCTCATCCTTTGAAATTTTATCAACAATAACACCATTTTGGTTTGACTCAAACTTACCTGTACTATTATTTAATTCCTTATCTAGGTTCTCTTTAAAGGATACAATTTTTCTAATATATGGTCCGCTACCATCTGCAGTCCTAGTAGTTTCCGCATTCGCAATATTATCAGCAATAACATCCATTCTCATTCGTTCAGCAGTTAAACCGCTAGAGCTTATTCTTAAAGCAGAAAAAATGCTCATTTCATCTTCTCCTTTTACTTATTATTTGAAATTATGTATCTTCTCATTGAAATTCTACTGTTTGCCTGACTAATAAGAGTGTTGTACAATATACTGTTTGCAGCCATGTCTGCCATTTCACTGTCAACATCAACGTTATTACCATCAAGTCTCATAGAAGTAGATGCATCCTTTGCTACTTCAGGAGTTATTGTGGAAATTGAGCTGCCATCACTGATATGGTTTTTATGAGTTGTTCTAAGACCTATACTTTCATTTGATAGAACATTATTCAATTTCTCTTCGAATACAACATGGGATGCTTTATAACCTTCTGTATTAACGTTAGCAATATTATGAGCTATGACTCGACCTCTCTCCGAGGAGGCATCTAAGGATTTTTTTATGAGATAATAATTAATTTCGTCAATTTTTTGCACCATAATATTTATCTCTCCCCTTTATTGTTTAAAATATGACCTCTTATTATAATTTATTACAATAATTAGCACATGTCAATAAAAATAATGCTAAATTTTCCAAAAACAACTATATTTTTAACCCAGTTAAAATTTAAATTAAAAACGTATTGTGATATGGATAACTATTATATCCATTTTACGATATAAGTTGATAAAAATAAAGCATTATTTACAAAAAAACAACCTCAAATTTTAATTTGAGGTTGTTAAAAGTATATTTAAATTATGTTTGTTCTTTCGACATTGTTTTTCTAAACAATTTCTACAATTTTCTTATAATTCGACAAAGTTTCAACTCACATATCATTCTGAAGAAACACACTTGACATTCTGAGCGCTGCGAAGAATCTTACCTACTTCTTTTCAGCATTGCTCTTGTAAATATTCATCGCATTTTTCTTCTCAACATTTGACTGAACCTTTTTATTAATATTGTTTTCCAGGTTTATCTTATTAATTGCTAAATCCTGAATAAGCTTAACATCTATTATTATACTAGTAATATTATTGATTGTATCTTTTAACTTCTCATAATCCTCTAGTGTTTCAACTTTTCTAATTTCTTCCCCAGTAAAATCACCTAAATGATGCTTCGATACATAAATAACTTTTAACTGTTCAGCTTTTTCATTTAGTTTTTCAATTTTATTCAATATATAATCTGCATTTTCGAACTCTAGATTATAGGTTATTAGGTCGAAATTACTTCTTTGTGAGTTTATATGCTTCTTCAAATGTCTCTTTAAGCTCTTCTGCAAAACCTAAAACTTCATTAGCTATTTCAACATCTTTTTTAATGTTGGCGTCTACTAGCCTTCTATGCATGTAGTCATACATAAGAGATAGAGATTTTGATATTTCTCCCCCAACTTGCATATTCAATGATGCAAGCAGTTCAAGAACAATACTCTGTGCTTTAGACAAGTTAGTGTTTGATTTTTCAATATCTTTTTCTTCAATTCCTGAAATCCCCTGCTTGATAAATTTAACTAAACCCTCTAGAAGCATTAATAGCAATCTTTCCTTTGAAGCTGTATTAACACTATTTTGCTGATATGTATTTAATGCGTTAGCATTATACATATAATCAACCCCCTAACCTTTTAAGTCAATAATCTTTCCAGTATCTCTACTTACATTTTTTAATAGTTCTTCAATATTATCTACTTCATTTTCAAGTATGACTTTGCCATTCTTATCCTTAATTCTTACCTTAACTCTATTTTTATATATCTTATATTCCAATTTAATATTGAATTTGGATAAAAAATACACAAATTTTTCAGCAGCCTTCTCTTGCTGTTTCTGGTTAAAACTATTTCCTCTATTTTTGTCTTCCTTTGCTATCTCTGCCCCTTTAATTTCATGAACAAGTCTATCAATTATTTTATGTTCAATGTTTTTTATGGTAATAGGTTCTAATTTATCAAGGGTCATAGGATTAATTGGCATTCCCTCTCCCCCTAGCAGCAATTTAATAAAATTGATTATGCTTTTTCATCAACAATTATTCCAGCAATTTCCCATAGCTTTGCAACTAAATCAAGCATTTTTTCAGGTGGTATTTCTTTTAGGACCTCACCTGATACATCATCAACAATCTTAACCATTACTTCATTTGTTTTTTCATGTATTCTGAATTGAAGATGAGTATTGTTTTTAAAAAGAACATTATTAGCTTTGTCTACTGCTGAATCTAGATCTTTTGCATTTACATGTTTTTCTTTTGAATCGTTAGTATTTTTCTTTTTTATTTCTTCTAAAACTGGTTTTTTCTCAATATTATTTTTGCTAACTTCACTTATTTTATTTATTTCCATTTTCCCACCCCTACCCACTTATTACTCTTTTTATCGGTTTATAAGTCCATTGCTTTATAGTTTAGGGTAAACTTATTTCTTTTTTAATAGTTAACAAAATTTGTATTAATATAATCAGTAATTCTTTTTCCTCCAAGACCATCTACAATTTGTTGCATCTCAGCAGAAATTTTCTTCCGATAATCTATATTGTCACTTAAATAAATTAATTTATCTCTAATTGAATCCCAAGCTACGCTAGAATAAACTCCTAAGTTCTTAATAAGTCCTAGTCTATTAAATTTTTCTGCAACATTTTTCTGATTTTCAGCAACCACTATGCCTAGTGAAGGTACTCCACATGCTAAAAGCTCATACAATGTTGACCCGCTAGCAGAAATTGCAATATCACAATAATACATAAGGCTTTTCATATTTGCATTTTCATAAAAAGTAACATTATTATATTTTGATTTAAATATAGCTTCTTTGTTCCTAAATGCTTGTCCAATAACTACATGAAAGTTAAAGCTTAGTTGGTTAAGTTCCTCTAATAATTTTATAGTTAAGCTATGAGGGTCAGCTCCTCCCATTGTTATGAGCACATCTGTTACTTTGTCCTTTATGAGCTTAGGAGGACAATTTTTAAATTCTTCTCTTAAAAGAGAATATTTAGTTCCAAGTAATAAATGAGGTTCTGTATAATTTAGTTCATCTGCATTTATATTTTGATTTATTACAAGGTCTACAGGATGATAAAAAAGGTTAAGATCGTCGATGTATACCAAATGTTTATAATATGTTCTAGCAGTTAAAAAATACTTATCATCCACATCGTAGCTATCTGTAATTAAAATATCTCCATAGATTTCTATATTGCTATTTATAATATAACCTGATTCCTTTATCTTTTTTCTTCCTAATTCAAATTCTTCACCTGATTTGCATATATAAAACACATTATGATATTTTGAAAGAATGTTTGCTAATACTAAGGTCCTCATTATATGTCCTAATCCAATATTCTTTCCCCCATCAGCTTTTATTGCAATATTCATAATATCAACTTAACTTCCTTTCTATAGATAAGTGTTAACATACCAATCATATGTCAATATAATGCCTTCTTCTATTGAAATTTTATGCTTCCAACCCAGGGAGTGTAATTTACTTACATCAGTCAATTTGCGTAGCGTACCATCTGGTAAGCTTGAGTTGAATATGATATTACCATTATAACCAACAATCCTTTTGATTAAATATGCTAATTCTCTGATTGTAATCTCTTCGCCAGTACCAATATTAACCTGTCCCTCATCATCATACTTGTCCATAAGAAACACACAAGCATCTGCCATATCATCTACATACATGAATTCCCTTAACGGATTTCCTGTTCCCCATACTTCAACATCCATGTCATGATTTTGTTTTGCCTCATGAAATTTCCTGAGTAATGCAGGAAGAACATGTGAATTATGGAGATCAAAATTATCATTAGAACCATATAAATTTGTTGGCATGCAGCTTATAAAATTATCTCCATATTGCCTTTTGAAAAATTTACACATCTCTAAACCTGCAATTTTTGCAATTGCATAGGCTTCATTAGTCTTTTCCAAATAACCTGATAATAAATATTCTTCTTTAATTGGTTGAGGACACAACTTTGGATATATGCATGTACTACCTAGGAATAATAATTTTTTTACATTAAAATCATGACATGCTTTAATTACATTATTTTGAATCATTAAGTTATTGTATATGAAATCTGCTGGTATAGTGTTATTTGCTTGAATACCACCTACTTTTGCAGCAGCTAAAAAAACGTATTCAGGTCTTTCTTTTGTAAAAAACTCTCTGACAGCCAATTGATCTTCTAAATCCAATTCTTTATGTGATTTTACAATTAAGTTATGAAAACCTCTACCTTTTAAATTTCTAAAGATTGCAGAACCAACTAATCCATTATGTCCTGCTATATATATTTTAGAATAATCATCCATTTGACTCACTCCATTTATAATAATATATTTAATGTACATTGCTTTTATTTTGTATAAGCAGCTTCATAATTATTGACTTTTTTATTTTTCATGTAATCCTCTGAGCTCATACCTGCAATCTCTCTCA
>JARDZI010000447.1 GCA_029240935.1 Clostridiales bacterium | reverse complement strand
ACAAGTATTCAAAAACGGTATAAACAAGTACATTAATTCTTATTGAACCGCCGTATACCGAACGGTACGTACGGTGGTGTGAGAGGTCGGTAGATAAAAAAATTATCTACCTCCTACTCGATTGCCAAATTCTCAATAATAAAAGATACAAAATAACTAGATTAATAGTTAAGAATTTGGGAGTATAGTGGATTTTAGCTGTCAACCATTATTGAGAGTAGAAGAAATAGTTTAGTACCTTGCAAAGCAATATAGTGTGTGATATATTATAGTAGAATGGTTTGGATAAATAAGTAACACATGGAAACTAAATTAGTTATTTAGAAGTTTATAGTATATAAAACTAATAGGAAGAAGGAATGAGATGAATATTCAATTTAAAAAGGGAGTTCTTGAGCTGTGCGTTTTATCTATGCTGGAGCAAAAGGATTGCTATGGATATGAATTGGTTGAAGAGATATCAAAGAACATAGATATGTCAGATGGTACCATATATCCACTCCTGAGGCGGCTAAAGGATGAAGGATATTTCACCACATATCTACAAGAGTCACAGGAAGGACCTCCAAGGAAATATTATAAAATTACGGATGAGGGAAGAAGGATAAAGGGAGAGCTTGTAAGTGAGTGGACAGAATTTGTAAATGGTGTAAATATTATTATTTATGGAGGGGATAGGGATGAATAAACAGGAATTCATGGGCAAACTATCATATGCACTGGCAAATATGCCAAGTGAAGAAAAAAATGATATTTTATATGACTATGAGGAACACTTTAGAATAGCTCTGGAAAAAGGAAAAACTGAGGAGGAGGCAGCAGGAGACCTTGGAAATCCTGAAGCGATTGCAAAAGCCTACAAGGCTAATGCTGCTATAAACAAAGCTGAAGCAGATAAATCAGTAAAACATATTACTGGTGCAGTTTTTGCGGTACTTGGGTTAGGCTTTGTAAATCTTGTTTTCATTCTTGGACCATACTTGGGAATTGTTGGTGCTTTATTAGGTTTTTTTGCTGCATCAGTTGGAATAGTTGTTGCGGGTATTGTTGGAGTTATAGCAGCTATATTTCAACCTGTACTTCCTGAAATTATATCAATGCCAGTAAATCAGGGGGCTGTCATATTTGCTATGGTAGGTTTAGGATGCCTTGGACTATTAATGTTTATAGGATGCTGTTATTTGGCAAAGCTCCTTTATACAGTTACTATAAAGTACTTGAAGTTTAACCTTAGAATTATTCAAAAATAGGGGGTACAAATATGTTTAATAATTTTAATATGAAAAAATTTGCAGCCTACACTGCAATGACAATGATAGCTTCCTTTGTAATATCAGCACTAATATTTTTTAGCACTGGTGGAGTAAACTCGGTAGTAAATAATGTTAATGGGCCAAAGCAGAACATTAACATTGACATTGAAAAGGTGTTTGATGCTGTAGGGATCAACAACATAAGTGTTGATACTTCAAGTACAGATGTTCATTTTATACCTGAAAATAGAAAGGATATTAAGGTTCATCTAATAGGATATGTAAGCTCAGGTGAACCTGAGCTTAGGGCTGAACAAAATGGAGAAGAATTAGATGTTTATACAAGAAACAATAATAATGGAGTTATTACAATTGGATTTAATATTTCAAACCTTAAATTAAATATATATGTGCCTTCTGACTATTCAAAAGATTTAAAAATTAGGACATCCTCAGGAGTTGTTGAACTAGGGAAACTAAATGTTGAGAATTTTACATATGATGCTTCCTCAGGTGACTTAAAAGGAGAAGATTTTACATCAAAAAGCAGCAGAATAAAAACCTCCTCAGGAGTAGTAAAGCTTAATGGATTTGGAGGGGATTTAGAGCTTAAAACCTCTTCAGGTGATGCTGTAATAGAATATGCAAAAGAAAGTACCAGTACAAATATAATCACATCCTCAGGGGAAATAAAGCTTAGGAATTTTACTGGGGATTTAAATGGTAGGGCTCAATCTGGGGATATAGAAGTTGATTATGCTGTATTTAAGAATAAGGTATACATGAAATCATCATCGGGACTGGTTGAGTTAATGCTTCCAACAGATTCAGAGTTTGGTATAAAGGTTAATACCTCTTCAGGTGATATAAGGACTGATTTTTCTGTGGCTCAGTCTGGAAAAATAGATGAGGATAATCTGGAAGGAACTGTAGGAAACAACAGCAATCAAATAGAAATAAATACAAGCTCAGGGGATGTTAGAGTTAGAAAGAAATAACTTATTATGTGTTAATGGTGACAGCCTCATCAGATATCAGATTATCGAATCTGATATCTGATGAGGCTGTCACCATTAATTCTTTACAATGTTTCGTATAATAATGCAGTAGGCTCTTCCTTTAAAGCTCGATCCTGGAGCTTGTATTCAATTAGAAAATCCTTAAGTTCCTGCTCCTTGATTAATGCTTCCTCAAGGGTTTTGGCGGATTTTTCTATTTCTAATAATAATGGGTATCTTAAAATAGGGCAGGACAAAAGCTTAAGCTCTAGATCAGATTCCTCATAGCGACCTGTTAAATTATTGCCTGTAAATGACATTAATTTTTCATATCCCAAGGATTCAAATAGGTGACTAGCATTTTCCTTAGTTACTTTCTGTGCTGCACCATTGAGAAGCTCAAGTATGTAGCTATCATTTAATCCTAAGGTTATTTCCTCATCCAGCTCTTTTCTTATGTTATAGAATTTGCCTATATCCTCTTC
>JARDZI010000085.1 GCA_029240935.1 Clostridiales bacterium | reverse complement strand
AATGTCAGCCAGGTGATATCCTAGAATATAGAAGTAAAATTTAACTTTAGAATAAAGTTTATATAAGAATTAAGAGGAAGACTAGTTAATATTTGTTTATCTGCACTTATCCTTTGAGAGGAATACAAAACATTTATTGCACTTATGTTTACTTTGGGAGGTCATATTTATGTACGATATTGCAATAGTAGGGGCAGGACCTGCAGGGTCTACCCTTGCACGATTAATTGGTAACAAACATAAGGTTTTATTAATAGATAAACGGGACCTGGAAAATGAGAACCCTAAAAAAATAACAAATAAATGCTGTGGAGGATTATTAGCCCCGGATGCTCAGAAAATGATTGCAAATCCTCAGCTTTTTGCTGTAAGAACCATTGATTTAACTAATAATCTTGAAAGACTATATCAGAGATTCTATTTTAATATGGACAGGGAAAAATTTGATAGATGGCTGGTTTCTATACTTCCAACGGGGATTGATAAAAAGTTTAATTCCACTTTTAAAAACTTTGTTGAGATTCCAGATGGATATGAAATCAGATATATTTATAATGGACAAGAAATATCTGCAAAGACAAGAGTTATTATAGGTGCTGATGGAGCCTTTTCAAGGGTAAGGAATTTTATTTGTAAAGATATAAATACTCCTGAAAAGTACATTGCAATTCAGGAATGGTTTCAATGTCAAAATTATACGCCCTATTTTACAGCAATTTTTGATGAAGAAATAAGTGATTTCTATTCTTGGATAATACCAAAGGAGAATTATATATTATTAGGTTCAGCCCTTAGACCTAGGGATAACACCAGGGAAAAGTATGATATGTTGAAAATTAAACTAACAGGGCTAGGCTTTAATTTTGATAACAAAATAAAAACAGAGGGAGCATTTATCAATAGGACTAAGAGGGTATCACAGCTTTATTTAGGAAGGAATGGCATAGCCCTGGTTGGTGAAGCTGCAGGTGCAATTAGCCCCAGCTCTGCAGAAGGAATCAGCTACGCACTAAAAAGCTCTTTATACTTAGCTCAGAGTTTAGATATGGGAATAGATGGGTTTTTGGATAGATATAAACAGAAGGCAAGGAATATCAAGTTAAATTTACTTATTAAAAATTTAAAATCTCCTGCTATGTATAATCCTTTTCTTAGAAAGCTAGCTGTGAAATCAGGTCTGCAAAGTATTAAATAGTGATAATTTTACAGTTTAAGGGTAGAGAAATATTAAATGATGCAGGGATGGTATCAAAGTAAGCAGCAGGTGACGGCAGGTGACGGTTAACAGTTTTTAGCTTGTAAAAAAAAAAGGCAGACAAAGAGGAATATTTACAGTCAATTGGCTATTTTATAGGGAAAGGATATTGCTTCTACCCTGGAAAAATATAATAGTCCTGTTACCTGAGAAGAGAATCAGCATAATTTCTTCTTGATAAAAATGGCAGCCATATGACTTATTACTTATTTCCCCATAAGTAAAAGTCATATGGCTGCTATTATTGAAATTTTTGCAGGAAAATGCATAATATTGTAGAATACCCTATATATAAACTGTTATAAGGGGGAGAAAAAATGAAACAGGTAAAAAGACTTATTTCAATGCTTTTGGTTGCTGTTATGATGGTGTTTTCTCTAACGATTTCACTACCAATTACAGCCAAGGCAGCAGACAGTAATACTGAAGTATCAGGAACTGTTGCTGAGGTACAAAAATACGGCAACCTTACAATGGATATTAAACCTAAGGCTCTCTATGATGCAGGTTACAAATTAGGTGATATCCTTAAGGTTATAGTTGGGGAGAACCAACTTGAAATACCTTTCTGTACATCTTACAGTGATGTTGATACAGGAAGTCTTGTTGTCCGAGATGACCAGAAAAACAATATACTTGTTGTTGCAATTAACATGGGTAATTTTTCTACTAAGTATAATGTGAAAGTAGGAGATAAAGTTACACTCACCTTATTGGAAAAGGAAGGTTATCTTTCAGAGTATCTGATTCGTCAGCTAAAACGTACCGATGTACGCTCTGATTATAAAACTGATTCTATATTTGCTAATTTCCGCAGTATTACTACTACTGGAATTAAGCCAGCTGTTTTATACAGAAGCAGCAGTCCTGTAAATAATGAGTTAGGTCGTGCAGCTTATGCTGATGCACTAGCTAAGGCTGTGGGAGTAGGGGCAGTACTTAATTTAGCTGATTCAGAGGAAGAAATTAATGGTTTTATCGCATCAGATAATTTTAATTCTGATTATTACAAGTCACTTTATGCTGCAGGTAAAGTAAAAAGCTTGAATATGGACGTTGATATTGCAGGAGAAGACTTCGGTAAAAAGTTAGCAGAGGGACTTCGTTTCTTAGGCAAAAATAATGGACCTTATCTAATCCATTGCACAGAGGGTAAAGACCGTGCAGGCTTTGTAAGTGCCATATTAGAGTCCCTTATGGGTGCAAAGCTTGATGAAGTAGTTGCTGATTATATGACTACCTATGAGAACTATTATGGAGTTGAAGAAGGCAGCGATCAATATTTATCAATAGCAAAGAGTAATATCATGGCTTCCTTAACTACAACTGTTATCGGATATGAAAAGGGGGCAGACATTTCAGGAGTTGACCTTGCAAAAGCTGCAGAGAGCTATCTTAAAAAAATAGGTATGACTTCAGATGAGATTAAAGCTCTTAAAACAAAGCTTTCAGTTGATTCCATTTATAAAACTCCTAGTGTATCAGCTGAGGTTACAGTAATAGAAAAATACGGACATGCATCCACTGATCTTCTAATTGAAGATTTCTATAAATTAGGCTTTAAAACAGGTGATATGGTAACAGCTATATTTGATAACGGTTTTGTTCTTGAAGCACCATTCCTAGATGGTTATTATGTTGAGAATGGCAACCCACTAGTTCGTGCATATCCAGGACATACCAATATAGCAGTAGCTATCAACTATGGAAAGTTAAATGAGATCGCTAATGTAAAAGTTGGTGATAAGGTAACAATTATGCTTACAGGTCCTGAGGATTATCTTGTTCAGTATGAAATTCGTAAATTAGAGCGTACAAATGTACGTACAGATTATTCCTCTGATGAGGTATTCGCTAACTTCCGTAATATTAAAATGGGTAATATTGCAGAAGGAGTACTTTATCGTAGTTCAAGCCCAGTAAACAACGAACTTGGACGTGCTTCCTATTCAGATAAACTTATTAGTGAAGCTAAGGTTAATACAGTTGTGAATCTTGCTGATTCAGCTGAGAATATTAAGTCTTATATTGAAAAAGAAGGTTTTGCATCACCATACTATGGAGAGCTTTATAAGAATAATAAGGTGTTACCATTAAATATGGGACTTGCTTATGGAAGTGAAGAATTTAAAGCAAGTGTTATTAAAGGACTAGTATTTATGTCAGAGAATAAAGGACCTTATCACTTCCATTGTACAGAAGGTAAGGACCGTGCAGGTTTTTTTGCAGCAATGCTTGAATCTTTAATGGGCGCATCAAAGGATGAGATTGTTGAAGACTATATGCAAAGCTATATAAATTATTATAATGTTAAGAAAGACACTGACCAGTACAAACTGATTTCTGAGGATGTACTTGCAATGCTTAAGGTTATTGTAGGAACCAAAGATTTAGACAAGGCAGACCTTGCAGCAGCTGCAGAGAAATTTGTCCTTTCAGGTGGGATGACAGCTGAACAGGTTAAGGCATTAAAGACTAATCTTTCTACGAAACTTGCAACTTCAGAAGAGGTTAAAGAAGATACTACAGAAGTTACCACAGTGGCAACTTATATTGTTGTAAAGGGTGACAGCTTATGGAGTATAGCTAAGAAACAGCTTGGAAATGGCACACGTTATATTGAGATTTATAAGCTTAACCAGAATACAATTAAAAATCCTAGTATGATTAAGATTGGACAGAAATTGGTTCTTCCAGGGAAGTAGAATTAGTGAGGAAAATATAATATATTTGGAACAGGACCTTGCGTAAAAAAGCAAGGTCCTGTTTTATTATTGGGCTTTGGCTAGGAGATGGAAGGATTTACAACATTGCTGTTGATTACAATCTGGTACCCCAAGACATCTAACAATACCTAGTTTTTCTGCTTTCTTCTTATCGCAAAAGCAGATAGCTTAGCATGTATGTCAATAACCCAAAGCATAAAAATGGCAGCCATATAACTTATTACTTATTTGTGTATCAGAAATAAGTAATAAGTTATATGGCTGTCATTTCTTTTTTTAGCAATATTTAAATAAAAGAGAGCAAAAAAACAATAATTTGCTTTATTTGTAAGTGATAGAATTATTAAGACTCAATTCTTCTGTGGTTTATGGATAAGTCAATTTGCAAGGGAGGTAAGAGGATGAAAGCTTATAAAAAAATGCTGAGCATTGTTTTTACAGTTGTATTTGCATTTGTCATGGTTCTAAGGGTTACAAATGTACAAGCAGCTGATAAGAAAACTGTAGTACCAGAGGTTAGCTTTGCTATTTCACCGGTAAATGAATATACTGCTGGTGATAGGGTGAAATTTAATATTAATTCTCCTAATTATGGAGGATTGGTAGAGTATAGGGTCATTTTATGGGATGATAACAAAAAGACCTACAGTGATCTGTGGAATGAAAAGAATGGTTATCCAAACCGTTATTACACAAAATGGCAGCCTTGGGGAAACACCATATTCACACTTGGTTGGCCAATTTCTGAACCAGGTAACTACAGGATAACTGTATTTGCTAAAAGGGTAGGAGTTGAATCCAGCAAGGCGGCATTAAAGGGAATGAACTGTGACAGTTATATGGAATCCGCAGTATTTACAGTGAAACCAAAGGTGATGATACTGGACAAGGAAGGGCAAACCTATGGATCAAAGGATGAAAACAAAGGTGAAGCATTTAATATAGACACCAGGATTACAGCAAATAATGTAATATTAAACAATGTAAATATTAATGGGGATTTATATATATCAGGGAATAATGCTATTATAAAAAATGCAGCAATAACTGGCAAAATCAGTGTTGATCCAGGAGAAGAGGGCAATTGTACACTGGAGAAGGTAACAGCAAATAGTATAGAGGTTCTCTCTGGTGGGAAAGATAGTATACATATAAAAGATGTACAAGCTGACAGCATGAATTTAAGTAGTTCAATGCCAGTAAGAATAGAAGTAGATGGGGATACTGAAATTATTTCTACTACAGCAACTGGCTATGTAATATTTGATAGAAAAAGCGGTACCTATGGCACAATTAGAATTACACAGGAGGAAAGTGGGGTACCGGTTATTGAATTTATAGGTGAGATTAAAGATAAGGTTGTAGTTGAAACAGAAGCTACAATTAAAACAGTAGGGAATTCAAAGATGTCTAAACTTCTCGCAAACACAAAAATGGGTAAGGTAAAAGCAAACAAGGATTGTGAAATATACCTGAACAAAACAGCAGTAATTGAAAAGCTTGAAAAGGGAAACAACACCGTTGTGATAAAGGGAGAAGGCAGGGTAGGACATGAAACTGTAGCTCCAACCGTTAGCAGAGGGACTAGTAGTGGTGGCAATGGCAATGGCAATGGTGATGGACATGTGCCACCTGTTATCCCAGCTATAAAGGTAAGCAAAATTACAGTTACAGGAACCGCAGATAGTTCCTCAATTACAACAAAACAGGGAACATTGCAAATGCTTACTACAATAGAACCGGTCAATTCAACTAACAAAAATATAACCTGGTCTCTAATAAATGGCACAGGCTCTGCAGAAATCAGCCAGGTTGGTTTGGTAACAGCCAAAATAGACGGAACAGTAACAGTAAAAGCAACGGCTATGGATGGTTCTGGGGTATTTGGCGAAAAGGTAATTACAATAAGTGGTCAGGCTGCTCCCCAGGTACCTGAGGATTTTTCATGGACCCGAACCTTTATAGTGGGCTTATCAACTCAATATGGGTATAATTTAAGCTGGAAAATAAATGTAAATACTACCTCGGATGGGGGATACATAATTTCTGGTATAACAAGTAACTTAGATATTGTACTTCTTAAAGTAAGGCCAGATGGAAGTGAGGAGTGGAGAAAGGTTATAGGATATTCTGATGGCACATTCAATGATTTCGGTCATTCTGTTCTTCAAACCGATGATGGAGGTTATATCCTAGCTGGAAGCACCATGACCAAAAGGAATGAGGCAGATACCAATGTGGATATGCTGGTTATAAAGACAGATAGCCAGGGCAATAAGGTATGGGAAAAGCTCTATGGAGAGGCAGACCCTATTGGAGGTCCTACTGAAGTGGCATACTCAATAGAGGGAACAAATGATGGAGGGTATATTATTACCGGGTCAAAGTTTGCAGACAAAGGCTGGGATGTATACCTGGTGAAAATTGATTCTGTGGGACAAATGCAGTGGAGTAATTGCTATAACGGACCAAATGGAGATGAGTATTATCCAAGCTGGGAATCAGGATTTGATGTAATACAAACAGGGGATGGGGGATATATTATAGCAGGTGAAACCACCAAGATGCAGTCTGATCAAAATAATATATATGTAGTTAAGACCAATGGAACAGGAGCTTTGGAATGGGATTATTCCTATGGAGGTCTAAATGGCAATGTTGCTTATTCTGTGGAGGAGACTGCTGAAGGATATTCAATTGGAGGCTACTGCAAATCTAATATAAATACCTGGGATTTCTGCCTGATAAATCTTAATAAGGCTGGTGACCAAATTGATTTTATATCCCATGGACAGAATCATAAGAACTATGGAAGAGAAATGACTAAAACCTCAGATGGAGGATATATTATTTCTGGTACAACCTATGCGGATGGCTTAAATACAGATCGTCAGGTATATATTGTGAAGATCTTAAATGGGGTTGTACAATGGGAGAGAACCTTTGGAGGATCAGGATTTCAGGAGAGCAATACTATTGAGGAGACAGCTGATGGAGGTTTTATAATAGCTGGACATACTTATATTTCAGGTAAAATGGAAATATACCTAATTAAAACCGACTCCGAGGGCAGGGTTTTAACAGAACTGGACATATCACCAATTGATGCAGCAATAAAAGCTGCTAATACAGCCAGGGATGGAGTTGTGATTAGCTTTGAAAATGGTACGGATATGAAACCGGATACCCAGTGGGTGACATATGAGGATGATCAAACCTTTTCTGTTGCGATTATACAGGCTTCCTACAACAAGGACAATGTAAAAAGCGTACAGGATGTAGAGAATGAAGTTGCAAAGCTGAATACAGCGATTGCAGTTTATAACTCAAAAAAAGCCTTTGGTACAAAGGGTACATTACCTGTACTTGTAAATAAAATTACTGTAACTGGTTATGGTGGTGAAACAGCAATTACTACTCCAAAGGGTACACTGCAGATGTTTGCAAGTGTGGAACCATCAAATGCAGGGAATATGAGTGTAACCTGGTCCATAGCAGGTGTAACAACTGCTGCTGCCATAAGTATAGATGGATTGCTAACAGCCCAGTCAAATGGAAGTGTAAGGGTTAGGGCAACTGCTAATGATACCTCGGGATTGTATGGGGAAATGCTGATTGCAATCAGTGGACAGGAAGAACCCTCAGAAATAATTTTGATCACTACAGCCGAGGAGCTCCAGGCGATCAATTCTGGACTTAATAAGAATTACAAGCTGGTAAGTGATATCGACTTGAGCAGCTTGTCTGAGGGATGGACACCTATTGGAGATCTAGGTAAAAAATTTACTGGAACCTTTGATGGGGACAACCATAAAATAACAGGCTTGAATATTACACTAAACAGGACATATGATGTTGGCCTTTTTGGCTCAATAGCTTCAGGTGGAACTGTTAAAAACCTAGGTCTAGAAGCAGTTGTAATTGACAGTGTTCAATATAACACTCTAGGATGTATTGCAGGCTCCAACTATGGAACTATTACCAATTCATATGCTAAAGGAAACATAAGGGGAGTGATTGGTGTAGGAGGCTTGGCTGGAACCAATTATGGAACTATTGAATCATCCTTTGCAGAGGTAGGTGTTGTAGGGACCTCTGGCACAGCAGGAGGCTTGGCTGGCACCAATACTGGTACTATTAGGGGTTCCCATGCTACTGGAAGGGTTACAGGTTATATAAACGGTTCAACTATACAGGGTATATATGTAGGAGGACTTGCTGGAAGTAATGCATTACCAGGTATCATAGTGGATTCCTATGCAACCGGGGAGGTAGTTGCCCAAGAAAGAGTCGGCGGGCTGGTTGGATACAATAGTCAGGCTATGATCGACAATTGTTCTTCAACAGGAGATGTTCAAGGAAGCAAATATGTAGGTGGGCTGGTAGGCTACAGCTTTCGGGGCACAATACTAAATTCACAGGCCAGGAATAACAATATTATTAATAACAGCAGGAGTAGTTCTGAAGGCGAGGGTTTCAAACGAGTTGTTGGATATATAGATGAAAACCCAACTTTAAATAGTAACTATGCAAAAGCAGATATGCTATACAGCTATTATGTATACAACGAAACCTCCAAGGCTTGGGAGCTTGTGCCTATATACGATTTTTTCAACACGGATATCGGTCCTGATAAAATGAACGGTGCAGATATTTTAGAATAAAAGTAATTTTAAAAAATGTGAACGACTTAATAGGGACTGCTATATGATAGATGTAACTGACTTGATTTGAAAATTTATAAGATTTTCGGACATAAAGCCATCAGAATGACACATTTTTGGTAAATTATCATTGCTATGAAAGTCACTGCCAAAGGCAATGTTATACTGAGCCTAGTGAAGGTCTAAAGATTCAAGATCCTTCCTTAAGCTCAGGATGACAAGGTGGCTTTCATAGCAATTTTTTTGTTTTTGCCTCAATTATCCAACTGACCTATTTACTTTTTACTGGAAAAATATATAATTATAGTTAAAGAACTCGACAATAAATAACACTTAAGTGAGGGCTTTAACAATATATTACAGGAAGGAGGATAATATGAGTACATTGACGAAGCTTGTCTTTAGTATACTGCCCCCAATTCCTTCTGAAAGGGTTGAGGTTTACCCAGGTGATAATGTAGCTATTATGAAGGCTACCAACGTTTTTCAGGGACCATTTAGCATAGACAATTATGTGTTTATGATGCCATGTCTTGAAACTATTCCCTTTACTATAGACAACAAGGTATTTAATGTGCATCCCAATATGATTCTTCCTGTGGAGCCTGGCTGGCTGATGCAAACACCAGAAAATAGAGATGTACAGGCGTATGTTGTAATTGTAATAAAAAAGGACTTTTTTAAGAACATCTGTCAGACCATATATGGTAGAGCCAATGTTACCTTTGCCAGGGATAAATATATTGCAGGGGAGGGTATTTTAAGGCTTATCAACCTATTTATGCTGGAATGCAAAAGTCTTCAACCCGGTTGTGAACTGATTATGGAAAGCCTTAGCATACAGCTTGCAGTCTCAATATTAAGGAGTATGAATGAAAATATGCTAATAGACCTGAATGGTCAAATATGTAATGAAGGGGATTGCATTAGTAAAGCTATAAATTTTCTAATAGAAAACTATGATAAGGAATATTCCTTTGAGGAAATAGCACGAATTGCAAACTTCAGCCCATATCACTTCATTCGAAGATTTAAAGCAGAAACAGGAAAAACACCCTATGAATATCTTGTGGATATTAAAATAAAAAAGGCCAAGGAGCTATTAAGAACAAATAAGTTTACAATAACAGAGGTCTCCCTTCTAAGTGGCTTTAACAGTCTAAATCATTTTTCAACAACATTCAAAAAGAAACATGGAATCTCCCCCAACGACTACCGTAAAGGGTTGGTATGGTGACAACCAGGTCTCAAGTTCACAAGTTGAAAGGTGGAAGACGAAATATGAATGCTAAAAAAATGCTTATAGGAATAGTTTTAAGCAGCTTGTTAGCTGCCTTAACAGGTTGTACCTCTACACCTGGTGAACAGGGAAAGGTACAGAATAATTATTCAAAAGAAATAATACGAGATGAGCTAAACTCCGATAAGGGATTATCAAAAATAACCTGGTCACCGGACAATAAAAAGGTAATATACTTACAAAAAGATATAGATGATAATAACATCATGGATAAAATCTATCTTTGGAAGGTTGGAGAAGAAAAAGCAGAGGTTGTAAAAGAGGTATCAAAGGAGATTTATAGTTTTATTTGGTCACCTGACAACCAATACTTTTTAATCAGTAAACAGCAGGGTGGTAAATATGAAAATAATATTGTTAAAGCCAAAATTTTAGCTGAAGAGAAATACAAATTAGTTAGTACTGACCTTCCTGTATGGAGTCCAGACAGTTTATCTCTAGCTTTTTCCAATGAGGAAAAGGATTCTGGAGAAGAGTGGGGCTCATTGGAGGTCTATACAATAAAAACAAATAAGAGGGAATTCATCTGGAGAGCTCGAAATACCCAGTATAGAGTCGAATTCTGGGATAAAGAAGGGAATATATCATATAAGGAAGTTTATAAAGGCGTGGAGGCCAGAAAGACAACTAAAAACATTAGACCCAGCATTTCAGGGGTTCATCTGGGAGACAACAGAGACCAGGTCAAGACAGCCCTTGGAAATGATTACAAAGAAATTCCTCCAACTGGTGAAACTGGACATTTCCCTGAGCAAGTCTACAGGTGGGATTATAATAAGGGATACAAGATTTTTTTTGGTGAGAAATCAGGAAAGGTAATAGAAATAATTGCCGCTTTTCCTCAGGCTGAAACAAATTTAGGTGTTAAAATTGGAGATAGTGCAGATAAGGTTTTTAAGACCTATAGACCACAATATATAGAACCGGAGAGTATTCATGGAGGCAAGCTTATTGGTATTTTCAAGGTAGAAGGGGCTGCAGCCCTGTACTTTGATTTTGTTATGAAGGAAGGGGAGTCACAATTTTCCGATGAAATTAAGTCAGAATCAAAGGTTGAAAGAATGATACTGACTTATCCCGAACATATGGATGATTCTTTTTAGGAATGACAAAAGCCTATGCAAAGGTGCCAGCTATCGTATAAGCAACATCTTAACATGTAATCCTGTGAGGTGGCAGGCACCAATTCTGAAAAAACTATATATTTTGCAAGAACTTTATTATATAGCTCAGGGTGTAAAATTCTTTATCTAATTGAGTGCTAATCAGCTGTAGTCCTTTAACTAGTGCTTCTTGGTTAAAATTCTCTAAAAGGATCATAATATTTAACATATTAAGCCCTCCATCCTTTGTATCGAAGACTCTCCCAGCTTTTATGTACTTATTTTCCAGGGCATTAAGAATAGCATTTCTCAGCTCTTCACTTATTTCAAATTGGGGCATTTCATTAAAAATGCGTATACCTGAACTTTTAATGTCTAGGTTTTTAACAGTACTTAAATCAGTAGATAAAAATATTGTATTGATAAATTTTGCATCCTTGAAATTAACCCCTTCAAGTTTTGCCGAGTCAAAGACAGCATTTTCAAAGACTGCGCTTTTAAATTCACTGTCTTTTAAATTGGTTCCAAAGAATTCTGCATATTTAAAACTACAACTAAAGAAATTAGAGGACTTAAAATGTGCTCCTCTAAAACTTACATAATCAAAATTTGAATTTGAAAAATCACAGTTGTAGCAATTGCTTCTTGAAAGATTTTAGTACATGAAGTTCTTATCTTTTTTTTCTATATTATTGTAGTTAAAATTACCCTTAACACTTTGATTTCTAGCCATTGTTACCTCCATCTAATTCCCTTCTGGGTATCTCAAATTTAATGGTTTCTTCTATTTCCTCAAGCATTCTTTTATCCTTTGGATCAATAAACAAACAAGTGTAGCCTTCTTCCCCAGCTCGCCCTGTTCTGCCTATACGATGAATGTAGCCTTCTACACTTTCAGGAATGTCATAATTATATATATGGCTGACCCCACTTATGTCCAGGCCTCTGGAGGCTACATCCGTAGCTATTAAATATTGAAAATTAGCATTTTTAAAAGCTTTCATTATTCGTTCCCGTTTTGATTGAGTTATATCGCTGTGGAGCTTTTCACAGTTATACCCTCGCTTGTAAAGCACTACTTCAAGCTCGTCTGCTCTTCTCTTGGTTCTGCAAAATATGATAGCCATAAAGGGATTATCCTGATCTAGGACAGTACATAAAGCATCCTGCTTTCTTCTGTCTGTAGTCTCTACCACATGCTGCTTAATAGTGTTAAGTGTAACCTCTTCCTTTTTTATAGATACTGTTAAAGGGTCCTTCATATATCTATAGGCTAGTTTTTTTACCTCAGAATTTAAAGTTGCAGAGAAGCAAAGTGTCTGACGGTTTTTAGAGGTTTCCTTTATAATGGTATCAACCTCATTTTTAAAGCCCATCAAAAGCATTTGATCTGCTTCATCTAGTACAAAGGTTTTTAAATTGCTTAAATCTATGGTTTTTCTCTCAAGATGGTCTAGAAGTCTCCCTGGTGTTGCAATAATTAGATGAATACTACCCTTGAGCTTTTTCAACTGAGACCCTATATCCTTACCACCATAAGCTGCTAATATATTTATATCCTTAGCTTCCTTAAGCTTTAGAGCTTCCTCGGTTATTTGAATGGCAAGCTCTCTTGTTGGTGTTACAATTAAGGCTTGAACTGCATCAAGGGAAGGGGATATATTTTCAAAAATAGGAAGTAAAAATGCAAGAGTTTTTCCAGTGCCTGTTTGTGCTTCTCCTATAACATCTCTTCCATCCTTTATATAACCGATGCTCTCGACTTGAACTGGGGTTGGCTGAGTAATGCCCTTAGCCTTTAACACCTTTATCATGGCCTCACTAATACCTAATTCTTTAAAGTTCATTATTATCTACCTTTCCTTATTAATATGTATTTTTACCTGTTTGTGCTAATTAATAATACCATAGTGTTAGGAATATTAATAATAATAGTATAATTCCTAGGGGATTTTTAATACTATTTGTCAAACAAAATATTTCCTTGGCAAACATAAGCATTAGGCTAAGTAAAACATTAAGTAAGCGTCCCTTTTGACTTTAGACCTTTGGATTATCATAAAATCAATGCCGTTTTAACTCAAACATTATGAAAGTCAGTATTAAAATAGCTTTATTTCTTATTGAAATGATGATAATATTACATTGATTAACAAAAACTAAATGTTATACAATATTCGAGATTTCATAAGTAATTATTTAAAAAATGAGTAAACTAGGATCTACTGATTGCTATTAAGGTCACTGCCAAGTGCAGTGTCATCCTGAACATAGTGAAGGATCTTGATAGCAGATTCAACCCAACCCTCAGAATGACAGGCTACTTTCATTTATCGTGGTGCGGGTAGGAGTGGGATTTCTGAGTTTACTCCAATATTTCATGGAGGTAAATTATGACTATTTCCTTATTTGAATTTTTGAAGCAATTAGTGTCTAATCCAGCACTATTAATTACAGTACTTCTTGTTCTTGGAGTTATTTTGGTAAATGGCTGGACTGATGCACCAAATGCAATTGCTACTTGTGTATCAACTAGATCTATGGGTCCAGGAAGGGCTATCCTAATGGCAGCTGTTTTCAATTTTCTAGGTGTATTCTTCATGACCATTGTAAATGCTACAGTTGCCCAGACTATATATAAGATGGTTGATTTTGGTGGGGATCCAAAGACTGCACTTGTCGCACTATGTGCAGCATTGTTTGCAATTGTTCTCTGGTCAACAGCAGCCTGGGCATTTGGTATTCCAACAAGCGAAAGCCATGCACTAATTGCAGGTATCTCTGGTTCTGCAATTGCCCTTCAAGGTGGTTTTGGTGGTATTAATCCTGACGAGTGGATTAAAGTTGTGTATGGTTTAATATTTTCTTCTGTAGCAGGCTTTGTATTTGGATTTCTTACTACTCGAATTATTGAATTCATTTGTAAGAATATGGACCGACGTAAGACAAATAACTTCTTTAAAAAGGGGCAAATCGCTGGTGCTGCATCTATGGCATTTATGCATGGAGCACAGGATGGGCAAAAGTTCATGGGTGTATTCATGCTAGGTGTATTCCTGGCAAATGGAACTGGCAATGTATCTAAATTTGTAATACCAGTTTGGCTTATGATACTATGTTCTGTTGTAATGGCACTTGGAACTTCGATTGGTGGTTACAAGATTATAAAGTCTGTTGGAATGGGAATGGTTAAGTTAGAGAAATATCAAGGCTTCGCAGCTGATATTGCCGCCTCGATTTCCCTGCTTATCTCTTCTGTAACAGGTATTCCAGTTAGCACTACACATACAAAAACCATTGCAATCATGGGTGTAGGAGCTTCAAAAAGGCTTTCTTCAGTGAATTGGGGTACTGTAAAAGAAATGGTTCTGGCTTGGATATTAACTTTCCCTGGATGTGGAATCATTGGTTATCTAATGGCACTTTTATTTATGAGGATATTTTAATAATTTTAAATAGAAAGGATTAATGAGAAAGATGGGAAAAAAGAAGAATTACAATTATTTTGATAAATTTGTTGAGCTTGTGGATTACTCTTGCAAATGTTCTGAGATTTTGCATAAAACTTTAGTTAACTTTGACATTAATACTATTGGAGAAAAAGTTGAAGAGCTCCACTGCATTGAACATGCAGGGGACTTGGCAAAACATGAACTAATTGAACAATTATCTACAGAGTTCATAGCGCCAATAGAACGTGAAGATATCATTAATCTATCTCAGCAAATTGATGATATAACTGATTCAATCGAAGATATATTAATTAAAATACATATGTTTAATATATCTTCAATTAAACCTGAAGTATTGGAGTTCTCCAATGTTATTACAAAGTCTTGTAATTCACTTAAAGTAGTGCTAGAAGAATTCCCTCACTATAAAAAATCTTCTACCTTAAAGGAGAAGATTATTGAAGTAAATGATCTTGAGGAAGTAGGAGATAGATTATTTCACAGTACAGTTCGTAATCTATATGTTAACTCAAAGGATCCTGTAGAATTACTAGTTTGGACAGAAATATATGATCTTCTTGAAAAATGCTGTGATGCCTGCGAAGAGACAGCTGACACTGTAGAATCAATTGTAATGAAGAATTCATAAAACATACATTCTTAAGTGAAAGACTTGTGTAAGATAATGTGTTGTATATTATTTAAATATATGCTAAGCTAGACAAGCATCAGATGGGAAGTCCCATTTGTTGTTAAGATTAAATATGATAAACAAACATATCCTCTTTTTAGAAGTATTTGTTAATCTATTTTTAGATCTTAAACTTATGGAAAAGGAGGAATGTTGAAATGGCAGATAAAACAATAGTATGCAAAGATTGTGGAAAAGAATTTGTATTCACTGAAAGCGAGCAAGCATTTTACAAAGAAAAAGGATTCGATAATGAGCCACAAAGATGTGCTGATTGCAGAAGAGCAAAAAAACAGCAAAACAATGACAATAGAGGATTCAGAAGATAGTAGCATAGTTACTTCTACCCTGCAGGTGTATTCCTGCAGGTTTTTTTAATTATAGAATGAAATGGTGCTAGTTCCACCTCACATCCCCACTATTGGTTTAAATAAGTAATAAGTCATATAGCTGCCATTATGGTATAATTATGAAGTAATAACAATTTTTTAAAGGGGGAAGCAAAATGAAGCATAAAGGCCTTATTATTGACTTGGAGGGAACGATTCTTTATAGGGGAGCTGAAATACCAGGGTCATTTGATGTTCTTAAGAAGTTAACTGAAAATAATATACCCTTTAGGGTGATTACCAATACCGTGACTAAATCAGTTGAAGAGATGGCTGCAAGTATGAAAAGTATTGGTTTCGACATCTCGTCAAATTATATACTTAATCCAATTAAGGCAGTAAATTATTTTCTTGATGAAAGTAAGACAAGCTCCTATTTCTTTGTAGGACCTTCATATATACAGTCCCAACTTTCTATTCAACCAGTCTTTGAGGGTACACCTGAATATATCATACTATGTGATTTCGAATATATTACTTGTAGCTATGACTTGTTCAATCAAATATATAAATATTTATTAAATGGTGCAAAATTACTATCAACCAGTTATTCTGATTTTTATCTATCAAAGGAAGGTCCTAAGATAGATACAGGTTCTTTTACAAAAATGTTTGAAATACTAGGGAATCAAAAGGCTATCATTTTTGGGAAACCATCTCCAATGCTATATGAAGTAGCATTGAAGCAAATGGGGGTGGAGAAGAAATGTGCTATAGCCATTGGAGATGATGTACTAACAGATATTAAAGGAGCCAAGGAGTATGGTATCATTTCTGCATTGGTGCAGACAGGTAAATATAAAGATGGAGATGAAGTTCAAAATCCCTCTGACTTATTGTTACAGAATTTGGGGGAAATAGAAAAATATTTATTCTAAATTTAGAATTGAAGTCCCATTTATAACTGGAGCTGTTGCATTAGCAATTGAAAATCCCAGTGGAACAGCCCCATTAAGAATAGATGATAATATTAATTATCAGGAATAAAGTTATTAAAAATGGATAAACCTTTTAATATAAACAATAACAGAAAGGAGTTATTCTAAATGAATAATTTAAATCCTGATAATTTTGAAGAATTATTAAATGTCATAAGAGCAAATATTGACAACTACACTAAATGTGATAATATCAGGTCTATTGAAAGTAATTTTAATACAAAAAGTATGATTTTCAATTCAATAGGTATTCCATCCATGGATGGTACAATCATAATAGGAGAGGATAATGGGTATATTGCAGTTGATATAAGCCTTGCCAATGGTCAGGTCATAAGCTTTAATCTTAAGAATGCAAATGATCTGGAGGGTATTAGAAGAATATCTGACTGGTTCAAAGGAAATTATAGACAATAGAGCTATATTAAAAAAACAGGCACAGAGCTGAACATTCTTTTGTATTTTAGCCTGGTTTAGGAATTGATTTATGAAGGCAGGATTTTCTTTATAAATACAGAATGATAAATATAGGTAAAATAAGTCATATGGCTGCCATTTTTTTATTGCAACCTCCAGACTATTGTGATAGTATATAAGTATACTATTACAATAGTCTGGAGGTTTTATATTTGGAAACAATAAAATTATTTGATAGCGAATTAAAGATTATGGACATTGTTTGGGAGAAGGAGCCGGTTTCAGCAAAGGAAATCAGCCTTATTGCAGCAGATAGGATTGGTTGGAACAAGAATACGACTTATACGATAATAAAAAAACTTATTGAAAAAAATGGGATTGCTCGTACCGAACCAAATTTTATTTGTACATCTCTTATTAAAAAGGGAGAGGTACAAAAGTCAGAGACAATAAATCTTATTGACAAGCTTTATAATGGTTCTAAGAAAGCTTTTTTTGCGGCATTTATCGAAGAAAACATTTCAGAGGATGAACTGG
>JARDZI010000446.1 GCA_029240935.1 Clostridiales bacterium | reverse complement strand
CAGTAGTATTATTAAACTTGCTCATGAAAGTGGAGCAAAGTTTATATTTCCGGCTTTTGGTGTGACTTTGCGTCAAAATCAGAGAGCGTGGTATTACGGTAAATTAGATGAGCATTTTCCATCACTTAAAGAGAAATACATTAAGAACTATGGAAGTGCATATGAGTGCCATTCTCCAAAAGCAAAAGAACTATGGGCATTGTTTCAAGTAGAATGTGATAGAAGGGGCATCCTTTACAAAATGGATGATATTATAAAAGGTTCTAAACAGGGGTATGGAGATGCTCAGATTTCCATGTTTGATTAAGAATTAGTGTAAATCATATTAAAGAAAAGGGGCAGAAACAATGAAATACGAATGGCTAGATGAATATTGTATTTCCAAGAAAGGTGTAGAAAAAGACTACAAACTTGAGTGGGATGCAAACCGTTACATGATAAGAGGAAAAATGTTTGCGATGCAAGGTGGGGATAAAGAAGGGAAGCCTATCATTACGGTAAAGCTAGAGCCCATGTTTGGTGAGTTGTTAAGAATTAAATATAAAGATATAATTCCGGGGTATTATATGAACAAAGTGCACTGGAACTCTCTTTATTTAGAAGGAGATGTACCAGATGATATCCTTAGGAGTATGTTAGATAAGTCATATAGTATTGTACTGGGATCTTTGAGCAAAAAGGCGCAACGTGAAATCATAGAAGACTTTATTTAATAGCTTTGCCATCATCGATTAGTTAACCAAGCTAAATTGCATTATTCGACATAATCTGCGATGCTGCTATGATATAATCACAAAAGATGTATGTTTATAGCTGAATATGTTGTATCAACCTAGTTGATGAATTTAGGAGGGACCTTCTATGACCAGTGGAAAGAAGAATAAATTATTTAATGATGTAGTAGATTTCTTTTATAGTATATCAATATACTTGACACTAAGGGTTTGGCAAGAAACACAGAATATAGTGTTGGCAGCCCTAACCTTTGGAGTAAGTCTAGGACTTTTGTACGTTGGGATACAGAAATATAAGGAAAGGAAAAGAAGGATACTATTTGAAAGTGGAATTGACAAAGTGGAAAATATGTCAGGCATCATATTTGAGGAATTTCTATTAGAGCATTTTAAGCATCTTGGGTACACTGGATATTTAACCCCAAGGACAGAAAATTACGGTGCTGATTTGGTATTGCAGAAGGATGAGGTAAAAGTTGTTGTTCAGTCAAAACGATGGAAAAGCAATGTTGGAACAGATGCTATAGAACAGGTAATAAAAGCGGTTAAGCATTATGAAGCTGACAAAGGGATGGTTGTTACAAACAGCTTTTTTACTGAAGGTGCAAATGAACTAGCTAATTCCAATGAAATTGAATTATGGGATAGAACGAAGCTTGTTGAAATAATAGATTTGGCTAGGGGGAATATAGATAAGGTATCTTCCATGACCGGAATAAAACATAATATTGAAGTGTAAATCATCGATGGAGTCCTTGCTTATGGAATTAATTGTTTTTACAAATGAATGCTTTTATTATATTATATAATCCATTGGTTCAGGTAATACCTAAGCACAAGTGATATGGAGGGTGAATGAATGGCAATTGATATGACCCAAGGCAGCTCATCTAAAATTTTAATAACCTTTGCCGTTCCAATGGTTTTTGGCAACATATTACAGCAGCTTTATAATACTACAGATGCTGTAATAGTGGGCAGATTTATAGGGAAGGACGCACTGGCTGCAGTTGGGGTCGCAAACCCTATCATGTCAATTGCAATTTTCTTTATCTTTGGTATATGTATTGGTACTTCAGTGCTTATTTCGCAGCTTTTCGGAGCAGGAAAGTTTGATATGATGAAACGGGAGGTTTCTACTGCCTTGATTGTAGGAACAATCTTTACTGTAGCAATGTCTTTGCTTTGCATGGGTCTATCTAGGTGGGTGCTAATGTTAATCGGTACACCTGTTGGTATTTTAAATGATGCTGATATATATTTAAAAATTATATTCGGTGGCTTGATATTTTCATTTTTATATAACTTCTATTCCTCTGTCCTAGGTGCGATAGGAGATTCAAAGACGCCTCTTTTCTTCTTACTTATTTCTTGTATCATGAATGGAATTTTATGCGTTATTTTTGTTGTCTATCTTAAGCTTGGGGTAGCTGGTTCTGCTATAGCCACGGTGATTGCACAAGGAATATCCTCGATTCTGTGTATTATCTATGTTTATACCAAGAATCCTATCATCAGACTCAACGCCAATGAGCTGGTTATAGACAAGACTCTATTAAGTAAAACCATACACTATAGCTGGGTGACTGCCTTGCAGCAGACCTGCATATACATCGGGCGATTGTTGGTGCAAGGGGTTGTAAATCCATTTGGTACCAATGCCATAGCCGCATTTAACTCTGTCACAAGGGTAGACTCATTTATGCTGGCGCCAGGAGATAGTTTTGCATCATCTATGGCCACCTATGCGGCACAAAATAAGGGAGCAGGAAAGCGGGATAGAATTGTTGAGGGCTATAAGAATGCCAATATTTTAATTGCTGTATATAGCATTATAACCTCTTTCATTGTCTTCATTGGAGCAGAAGTAATAATGAAGTTTTTCGTTTCAGGAAGTGAAATTGAGGTTATTATAATAGGAGTTAAATATTTAAGATTAATGTCTATTTTTTATATAGTCTCGGGATTTTGCAATATACTTCAAGGATTGTTTAGAGGAATTGGCAA
>JARDZI010000445.1 GCA_029240935.1 Clostridiales bacterium | reverse complement strand
CTTGGAAAATGCAGCAAGAGCGTATGTGGGTATTGACATAAGTTCCCACGCGATAAACAACATTACAAAATCGGTTGAATAAGCTATCAATACCATTCCAATTGTGGATAGTAAAATTAAGGAATAATATGAAGAATAATTTGAAATTCCTTTCATATAGTTCCATGAAGAAGCTGAGACCATTATAGAGACGATTAAAAGAGAAACTGCAAAGAAGGAGCCGAACATATCATCTGCAATCACATCATGTCCAAAATACATCGCAGGAAGAGGTTCTCCACTTATTACTCGAGAGATTACTATAAGTAATGCTATAATTAAAGTCCCAAACGTTATGGCACTAAAAAGTTTATTTTTACTTTTTCCTTTTTCTTTTTTATATGCATCTACTATAGGAATTCCAAGACCAACTGAACCAAGAAGTATAATTATTATAATTGGCGTAGACGAAATATCAATCATTTTTTATCTCTCCATTCCTCCTATAAGTATAACATGATTAGAACAATGATAATTCCTGCCGCAAAGACAAAAAGATATGTTTGTGTAACTCCAGTCTGTGTATATTTTACCCATTTTGACAAATAGCTCATAGAAAACTGTAATGCCGGATTAATTCCTTGTGCAATAATATTCTCAAAATATAGCCAAATGATTTGATATAGACGTAGAGGTATTGTAACAAATCCCCAATATAATAAACTATTAAGATACCATCTATTATACAAGAAAGACCATGCCTTCTTTAAGATAGGATAACGTGAAATAATTTCTGGATCCTTTTTTCTAATGATATAGAATAATATACCCAAGCCAGATCCTATACCAAAAGCTACAAATGAGGACACTAATGCTATAGGATTTAACGCTTCTGTTGTTTGGCCTGCAATCTGCTCTATGTTGTTTGCCGAATTATGAGTGCTAATTGCTTCTCCAATACCAAATGAGCTAAAAAGATAGGATGCCATGATGGTATGAATCTCTTCTTCAAAGATAAATCCAACTAATCCAATTAGTATGGTAGAAATTGCTAAGATTGCGAAGGGGACCCACATTATTGGTGTGACCTCATGAATCTTAGGTTTCGTATGTTGTTTCAAATTGTGATGGTCATCTGCTGAAGGTTCAGAAGAGGCATACGACACAGATTGAGACGTGTGAGAAGAGGTTTGTTCAATGGCTTGTATATGTTTACTCTTCGTACCGAAAAAGACCATGCCTACCATCCTGAATGTATAAAATGCAGTCATTATTGCAACTATAAATGCAATAAAGAAAAGCGCACCCCCTGTTGATGTTCCTGATTCTAAAAGGGCTGCAAAAATGGCATCCTTACTCCAAAACCCAGACGTTATTAAAGGAGCCCCTGCTAATGAGAGTCCTGAAAGTAACATAAAAATAAATGTTTTATTCATATTTTTCCTTAATCCTCCCATATCCGTCATAAATCTGGATCCTACTACATGTAAGATCGCACCCGCTGCCATAAACAATGATGCTTTAAACATCGCATGACTCATGAGATGGAAAAATCCAGCAGTATAACCATCAACGAATTGAGTAGAAAGGCCTGCTATTCCTAGTGCCATCATCATATAACCAATTTGTGAACCTGTAGAATATGCCAATACCTTTTTGATTTCAGGATTCACAATGGCTTGGGTTGCAAGGAGAAATGCAGTTATCGCTCCTACCCATGCAACCACCTCAAAGAAAACTGCAGCATCAAATGCCGCCAAGGCAAAAAATAATGGGCCAATCCTAGCAACAAGAAAAACACCAGCTTTAACCATTGTAGCTGCATGTATCAACGCAGAAACAGGTGTAGGACCAGTCATAGCTTCTAATAACCATTCATTCAAAGGAAATTGAGCTGACTTACCTATTGCTCCACCAAACAGAAGAACAGCAGCAGGTACCAAAAGGTTTTGTTCCATCATAGTATGAGCCCAAGTTTGATCAGCTAACAGTTCTTTAAAACCAAAAGTCCCTGCATACATAAAAATCAAAAACATGCCAGAAAGCATCATAACATCCCCTGCTCGTGTCATCAAAAATGCCTTTATTCCTGCATGTGTTGGGGATGCCCACATTGCTATTCCTTTTACAATATGACCTTCTCTGCCAACATAATCTTTCTTTCTATCTGCATACCAAAATCCTATCAATGCATATGATGCAAAACCTACACCTTCCCAGCCAAAAAATACCATCAAGAGATTATCTGAAAGAACAATTAATTGCATTGATCCTATAAAAAATAACATAAAGAACCAATATCGTACCAAGTCCCTATCTCCATGCATGTAACCAACAGAGTAAATAATAATTAATGATGATATCCATGCAACAAGATTTGTCATAATAATACTAAGTGGGTCTGCTAGGATCCCGGCTTTGATATTTAAGGCAGAGATCCAAGGGATCTGACTATGAATTTCAGTTCCGGAGATAGCAAGTGGAATAAGAGTAGCGGCAAGAAGAGCACTGATTATTGCAAATCCAACAGCACTCATATTTGAAAACCTGGTACTTTTTTTAGCTAAAACAGGAATTAATGCTGAACCTACAAAGGGCACTATCCATACAAGCCAAACATTTATAGCAATTCCTTCAAACCCGACTGATACAACCATTTTTTCTTTTCACTTATTCTCCATATTTTTTTATACTTTTAACCTGTTTTAACTGATGAAGATCTCTCTCGTCTCCGTCTAGAAAGCTTTCATATTCGTCTTGTAAAA
>JARDZI010000084.1 GCA_029240935.1 Clostridiales bacterium | reverse complement strand
TAATACTGTACAATATTTGCATGGAATTATAAAGGCTTCTGGAATTTTGGGGGATATTAAAGTCCAAGAAATTGATGAGTATACCTCTGCATTAAGTAGAACTGCTAAGGCCTGTAAACAGGTTTTTGAAAAAACCTCAGTATCCTTTGAAAAAGGAGTTAGTGAAGTTGAAGCAATAACAGAATATATTAATATATTTTTTATGATAGAAGAAATGAAATTTTTCGGATCCATTGATGACATAAGGCTTCATAGGAAGGATTTACAGGAAATGTACCTACTACTTGGAGAGCTGGATGCACTTATCTCAATTGCTTCCTATAGAGAAGGGCTTGAGAGCTACGCAATACCAAAGCTTCACATGAAAGGTGCAGAATTAAAGGGTAAGGATATGGCACACCCATTATTAAAGGATCCAGTTAAGAATTCAATACACATTAATAAAGAAGGAATTGTTGTAACAGGCTCCAATATGTCAGGTAAATCAACCTTTTTAAGAACCCTAGGGATAAATGCACTATATGCCCAGACCATATGCACCTGCACCTCTGATGAATATGAGGGAAGCTACTTTAAGATACTCACCTCCATAAGCCCAGGAGATAACCTTATTGGAGGAAAAAGCTATTATCTTGCAGAGGCAGAAGCACTTCTTAGAATAATAAATGCCTCAGGGGATAGTATTCCTTGTTTATGTATTATTGATGAAATATTCAGAGGGACCAACCCAATAGAAAGAGCAGGAGCCTCTGTAGAAATACTGGATTATTTAGTAAACAACAATGCAATAGTAATAGTTGCAACACATGACCTTGAAATCACAGAGCTGGTAAAGGGAGCTTATAAATATTTTTATTTTAGTGAAGATATAAGTCAAGAAGGAATTAAGTTTGATTTTGTAATTAAAGAGGGAGTTTCTAAAAATAGAAATGCAGTTAAATTGATGAAATACCTTGGTTATCCAGATGAAATAGTAGATAAGACTACAGAAAGAGTTATAGGATTATTAAAATAGTTAATATTGAAAATCGTTTTTGTAATAAGATGCAGAATGCATAATTCGTATCTTATTTTTTTATGTTTTGAAATAAACATATCTATGATATAAGAAGCATTTCATGAATGGAGAAGAGCATAAGGCTACATATACTAAAGTATATGTATGAGCAAATAGCATAAATAGATTTTTTTAACAGATAATAGTCTTATATAAAAATGCAATTAATAATCAGAGGGTGTATGTGATGGTTAAAATAATTCCAAGGAACAGAATAAAAAAGATAAATGATAATGAATCTGAGGGAAAAACGAGTAAGGATAATTATGGAGATAAGTTAAATATATCCTTAGATAGCAATGTAAAAAAGCTCAGGGAACTAATGAAAGATAATCAGTTAGTAGTATTTAGGAAATTTGAGAATACAGAAAATGATAATATAAAATGTTGTCTTATATTTGCAAATGGCATGGCTGATAAGGATATATTGAACAGCAATGTTATAGATCCTATTATGAATAGCTCTATAGGGAAGGATATACCCAGCAAGGATATTATTAACTTCCTTATAAATAAAGTGATTACTACAAACCAACTAGGGAAAGCAGTAACTATTGAAGTAATAATATCTGTTGTAATGGCAGGTGATGGGATTCTATTAATAGATGGCTGCAGTGAAGCAATAGTAATTTATGCAAGGTCAATGGAAGGTAGGCAAATAGATGAACCTATAACTGAAACTGTTGTAAGAGGACCAAGGGAGGCATTTACTGAAGCAATAGAAACAAATATTTCTCTGATTCGAAAACGCATTAAAAGCTATGAATTGAAGATGGTACTTAAGGATATTGGAACATTAACTAAAACAAAAATATGTATTTGCTATATGGAAAATATAGCATCTCCAAAGATACTGGATGAATTGTATAAAAGGCTTGATAAAATAGAAGTTGATGGAATATTTGATTCGGGATATATACAAGAAATAATTAAGGATGAACCTCTATCACCTTTTAAAACTATAGGAGATACAGAAAGACCAGATGTGGTTTGTGGCAAGCTGCTGGAGGGAAGGATTGGGATAATCTGTGATGGTACGCCCTTCGTACTCACACTACCCTTCCTGTTTTTGGAGAATTTTCAAATAAGCGAGGACTATTATGACAATTTTGCATTTGCATCCTTTAACAGGCTGTTAAGGTGGATTGCATATTTTCTAACAACCAGCGTACCTGGCTTGTACATTGCATTTACAACCTTTCATCAGGAGATGATTCCAACGCCACTACTTTTAAGCATATCATCAGCCCGGCAAGGAGTGCCCTTTCCAACAACTTTTGAGGCCTTTGGCATGATTATTGTGTTTGAAATACTGAGGGAAGCAGGAGTAAGGCTTCCAAAACCCATAGGTCAGACAATTAGCATAGTAGGCGCCTTAGTACTGGGTGATGCAGCAGTAACTGCAAGAATTATCAGCGCCCCTATGATAATTGTAACTTCATTGACGGGCATATCGAGCTTTTTAATACCTAAGCTTCTGGGTCCAATAGTCGTAATAAGGTTTATAATTATCTTTTTATCATCTTTTTTAGGACTTTATGGATACATTTTTGGAATGATGGGACTATATATACACCTTATGTCAATGCGTTCTTTTGGAGTGCCATACATGATGAATGTAGGAGTAATTGATGCATCAAGCATAAAGGATACGGTTGTAAGATACCCATTGCGGTTATTGAAAAAGCGCCCAAGAATAATTGGTCAAAAAAATCCTGTAAGAAAATCATAGCATTTGTTTAGGGGGAATGAATAAATGAGAAGGGCAAGAATATTAGCACTTTTATTAGTAATTTTCGCTATAACTTCATTGTTCTCTGGATGCTGGAACTATAAAGAAATAGATGATCTTGCAATTGCTGCAGGTATGGCAATAGACAAGGATGAAGATACTGGTAACTATATTGTAACTGTTGAGATAATTAATGCCCATGGTGGAGAAGGTCAGGGACAGGGAAGTTTAGGACCTGAGATATATGATGCCCAAGGGGGAACCATATTCGAAGCTGTAAGGAATATAATTCTAAAGGTAGGTAGAAAGCTTTACTGGTCCCATGCAACCGTAGGAATAATCAGTGAGAATATTGCACGGGAGGGCTTAGTTGGTGTAATTGACTGGATAGAAAGGGATGGAGAGGTAAGGACCAGTATGAGATTATTAATTTCAAAGGGAAAAACTGCAGGAGAGATATTCTATTCCTTATGTCCTATAGAAAGTACAGTCTCATTTCTGTTGGAAAGAGTTTTAGAAAGTACCGATGTATTAAGAAAAGCTCCTGACAGAGAGGTTTGGGGGTTTATAAATGATTTGTCAGGTGAGGGAGTATCTGCAGTCCTTCCAGTTGTTTATCTTGTGGAGCATAGAGAAGGTAAGGTCCTTCAGGTGTACGGAACAGCTATATTTAAAAGGGATAAACTAGTAGGATATCTTAATGGTGCGGAGTCACAATTATTGGCATTCATTAAAGATGAAGTAGAATCAGGAATAATTCCAATTGAAAATGTTGCTGGAACTAGGGATAATGTTTCCCTTGAGATATTTGGGAATACAACCAAAATCAAAACAGACTATAAAGAAGGCAAAGCTATAGTAAAAATATACATGAATATGGAGGTTTCAATTGCCGAAATAAAAGGAAGTGTAGATGTAATAGATTTGGAAGGACAGAAAAAGCTTAAATCACAATCAGAAAAGTATATGGAAAAGGAAATAAATGATCTAGTTAGTAAGGTGCAGGATGAGTACCAAAGCGATATATTTGGATTTGGTAGTGAGTTAAAAAAACAAATACCACATATATGGAAAAAGATAAGTAGCAATTGGGATGAAGAATTTGTAAATCTTGACTTAGAGGTTAAAGTTAATATTGAGATTAAAGCAAGTGCTACAACATCGGAACCAATAAAGATAGGTGATTAGAATGATTTTAAAAGTATTATTTATATTATTATTATATACTACTATAGGTTTTTTTGAGATTATTCCTTTAAAAAAGGAAAAAAATAAAAAAAAGCTTATCCTTTACTTAGTATTATTATCCTTTTCTACAGTCGTTAGTATTTTAATAACCCTTGGAGTTAAAATACCAAGCCCTTCTATACCAATAAAGCAATTTGTTACATTTATATTTAAAGGGTAAATCTGGAGGTATGCACATGCAGAAAGATTTGTTCTCTAATAAACAGGGAATATCAATGGTTATATTATTTTTATTTGGGAGCTCTTTGCTATTAGGAACAGGAACGGAAGCAGGGGCTGACAGGTGGCTGGCAATACTGCTTGGTACTGCAGCTGGAGCAACTATAATGCTTGTATATTCTAGGATACTGTCACTATATCCTGGTAAGGATTTATTTGATATAAGTAATATACTGTTTGGGAAGGTACTTGGTAAGTTCGTTTGTATATTATATTCATGGTATGCCTTTCACATGGGTGCATTGGTTTTTAGGAACTTTGGGGAATTTATGAACACTCTTGGATTGCCAGGGACTCCAGAGTTTGCTCCTATAATAATGCTTATATTATTATGTATCTGGGTCACTAAAGCAGGAATTGAGGTATTGGGAAGATGGTCAGAATTTTTTGTTATTATACTAATCATTATTCTTTATTTTATACAACTTTTGATGATACCTCAGATGAAACTGCAAAACTTTCTGCCAATATTATATAATGGTGTAAAACCAGTTATTAAAGGAGGATTTTCAGCCTTTTCCTTTCCATTTGCAGAGAGTGTTGTTTTTATGATGGTATTCAACAGCTTAAAAAAGAAAAACTCTTCATATATAGTATTTCTTTGGGGAATTCTTGTAAGTGGTTTCACAATATTAATGGTTGCAGCAAGAAATGTTGCTGTATTAGGAAATGAGATAGCTTCAAGATACTACTTTCCATCATATATAACTGTTTCGAGGATAGATATTGGTAAAGTATTTCAGAGGCTTGAGATAACAGTTTCAGTAGTGTTTTTGGTAAGCGTGTTTGTAAAAATAAGTATATGTATTATTGTTACAAGTAAAGGAATATCAAAGGTGATAGGAATTAGTGAGTATAGATATATTGTTATCCCAATTGCAGCTTTAATGCTAAACCTATCTATTATATTATATAAGAATATTGTAGAGATGGTTGATTGGGCAAGGGAAATATGGCCGTATTACTCACTTCCTTTTCAGGTCATAATTCCATTAATAATATGGATTGTTGCAGAGGTTAAAATAAAGAAAAGCAAGTCAGGTTAATATGTATCAATTTAAGCATTTGAAAAGTTTTAAGTAAAAGTATGACTGCTTCGATATAGGATGGATAATGTGTCCATCTTTTTTTGTGTTTTCATATCAGATGTGTCAGGCACCAATGGATAACTTATAATCTCATATGGTTGGCGTCAATAGGTAATTTATCTGTAGTAGCAGGCTTCCACGCCTGATTTTGGAACCTTGATTAACCCTAGCATTTTTGGGAAATACTGGTACACCAAGGCTGATGCAGAGACCTGTCACTACAGATGGATTAGGTGACAGGAACTTTGGGACCCACTATCCCACTTTGTAACACAATATATATTTTCTCCCTGGGAACCCTTTAAAAATCTATATGGTCTAATGAGTAAAAGAAACTAAAGGGGATGTTTAGTGTGAAAAAATACTCGTCCTATTTTAAAATAGCACTTATCATAGCTATTATAATTGCTACAATTATACCAACAATAGCCCTTGGAAATATGAAAAGCGATGCCATTGGAGGAGGTGCAGTTAAGAAAATTGATATAAATGAAACTGCAATAAAGGAGGTAACCCTTCCTGTGCTTGGCTCCTATGAAAATCTTAAAAAGCTCCTTGAGGAGAATGAAAAAAACACTAATATAATGTATGGAGGCTTAAGGCGGAGTGGTGTAATTTTCACTTCAGGTCTGCCAGTGACAGCTAAAGAAAATAATGTTGCAATGGACGGTGCAGCACAAAAGAGCCTATCAGCCAGCAATAATACTGCAGCAGATTATTCAACTACCAATGTACAGGTTCAAGGAGTAGATGAAGCCGATGTGGTTAAGACGGATGGAGAATATATATACTATGTTAGCGAGGGAAAAATTGTAATTATGAAGGCATATCCAGTTAAGGATATGAAGGTAGAAAGTATTATAAACTATTCAGATAATAAATTTTCTCCATTTGAAATGTATATGGATAGTAAACATCTTGTGGTTGTTGGCAGCTATTATGATGAAGTACCCATAACTTACAATGATTCAATCAAGGAATCAAATAATTCACCTGTTGCTGATAAGGGAACAGCAAGTTATGTACATCCACCAACCTACTCAAGAAGCATGGTCAAGGCAATTGTTTATGATATAGAGAATAAGAAGTATCCAAAGCAACTAAGGGAAATCGAAATAGAGGGAGGATATGTTTCCTCTCGAAAGATAGATTCAAGGATTTACTTTGTAACAAATAAGTATATTGACTATTACCTTCTTAGAAATGAAGACATTATGGGTAAGGAAGTCTTTTCTACACCAGTATACAGGGACTCTAGGCTGAGCAAGGATTATGTAAATGTTGATTATTCAAAAATCTCATACTTTCATGGTGTAATAGAACCAAATTATATGATAATTGCAGGGCTAAACATTGACAATCTATCAGAAAACCTTAATGTACAAACCTACCTTGGAGCAGGACAAAATGTATATGTTTCAGAAAACAACCTCTATGCTGCAGCTGTTAATTATAAAACAGAGGATAAGGTTGAAACAGAAACACAGGTTAATGGAAATGAAAAGGCTTCAATATGGATTCGACCAAGCAATTATATTACAAATACAGTTATATACAGATTTTCACTTAAGGATGGAATAAAGTGTACTGGAAAGGGTGAAGTACCAGGAACAACACTAAACCAATTTTCAATGGATGAGAGCAATGGATATTTTAGAGTAGCAACAACAAAGGGTGAGACTTGGAGAAGTGATGAAAACACATCTAAAAACAACCTATATGTACTTGATGATAATATGGGCATTTCAGGTAAAATTGAGGATATAGCACCTGGTGAAATGATTTACTCTGTAAGGTTTATGGGGGACAGGGCTTACATGGTAACCTTCAGAACTGTTGATCCACTATTTGTAATAGATCTAAAGGATCCTAAAAACCCTAAAATACTAGGAAAATTAAAGATTCCAGGCTACAGCAATTATCTTCATCCATATGATGAAAACCATATAATTGGCTTTGGAAAAGATGCAGTTGAGGTAGCAAATAAGGATGAAAAGGGAAATGTAGTAGGTACAAGTGCATACTACCTTGGAATGAAAATAGCAATATTCGATGTGACAGATGTGAACAATCCAATTGAAGAGTTTAAAACCACAATAGGTGGCAGAGGTACAGACTCAGAGCTATTGAATAACCACAGGGCATTACTTTTCTCAAAGGAAAAGAACCTACTAGCCTTCCCTGTTACAGTAATGGAAGCAAATAATAATTCATCTTTAAATAAGATGCCTGATTACGGAAGGTTTACCTTCCAGGGAGCATATATTTACAATATTGACCTTGAAAAGGGTATGACACTTAAGGGAAAGGTGAGCCATATAACCGAAGAGGATTATTTGAAGTCTGGAGACAACTGGTATTATGGAAGCAATAAAAATGTTCAAAGGATACTTTATATAGGGGATGTTTTATATACAATCTCAAACAATAAACTAATGGCACATGATATTAAAAATATCAATAGACTTGGAGAAATTCTGATACCTATCAAATAAAAAATATAATCTTTAAAAAATGGCTGTTGAAAACTATTTTTCAACAGCTATTTTTGGTTCCAAACACTAGATACTGGATACTTAGGACAAGGATAGAGGATAAAGCTCATTTGACTTGTAATTGTATTTTTATTATAATTACTCATTGAGACAATCTGTTGTTATTTAATATGATATGATAATGTCTGAACAGTTTAAGCTAATAGAGAGTTAGCAAGTCTTATATGTTTATTATAAGACATTTTTTTTATTTCATTTTATGCAGTAATTATTGAAAGGACTTGAAATAACATGGAAGTAGAATTGAAGAAAAAATATCTTTTTACAAATAAAAGCCTTAAAAAACTAATAATCCCTCTGATGCTGGAACAGCTTCTTGCTGTAACAGTAGGTATGGCAGACTCTGTTATGGTTGCAAGTGTTGGTGAAAGTGCAGTATCTGCTGTTTCTCTTGTAGATACAGTAAATATACTGCTTCTGAATATTTTTGCTGCACTGGCTACTGGTGGTGCAGTAGTTGCAGGCCAGTATATTGGCCAAAAACGTAAAGACATGGCATGCAAAGCAGGAGAGCAGCTCCTTGTACTTATTACATTTATTTCGATTATTATTATGGTCCTAATGTATATGGGTAGAGGATTTATTTTAAATGTTGTATTTGGAAAAATAGATGCTGATGTGGCAGCCTATGCCAATACCTATATGCTTATAGTTTTTGCAAGCATTCCTTTTATAGCCATGTATAACAGTGGTGCTGCATTATTCAGAGCCATGGGAAATTCAAAAATAACTATGATAACCTCAATTATTATGAATGTCATAAATGTAGTAGGAAATGCCATATGCATATATGGATTCCATATGGAAGTGGAAGGAGTAGCTATTCCAACCCTTGTTTCTAGAGCAGTGGCAGCAGTTGTAATTTTGACTCTGCTTAGAAATAAAAGCCTTACAATTCATTTCGGCAGGCCTTTTAACTACAGATTTAATAAGGACATGATTGGGAAAATACTTCATTTAGGTATCCCGAATGGTATTGAAAATAGTATGTTTCAGCTTGGGAAAATACTGCTATTGAGTATTGTTGCAGGATTTGGAACAGCTTCAATAACAGCTAATGCTGTAGCGAATACAATTTCTGCCTTCGAGATTCTTCCTAGTGCAGCAATAGGTTTAGGACTAATAACTGTGGTTAGTAGGTGCGTTGGCGCAGGTGATTATGAGCAGGCAAGGTATTATACTAAAAAGCTGCTTAAGTACGCGTATGTCGCTTTAATATTCCTTAATGCAGCTATAATACTGGTGTTGCCATTTTTAATAAGCATTTATAATTTGTCAACAGAAACAGCAGCTATGGCTAAACAGGTTATTATATTTCACGGAGTAAATGCATGCATTTTCTGGCCGTTATCATTTACACTGCCCAATACACTCAGGGCATCAAATGATGTACATTTCACAATGATAGTAGGTGTTGGCTCAATGTGGATATTTAGAATAGGCTTTGGTATTTTGCTTGCTAAATATATGGGTCTTGGTATGTTCGGTGTCTGGGTAGCAATGATTTTTGACTGGATAATCAGAGGTCTTCTATTTATAATCCGTTACAAAGGACGTAGGTGGGAAATCATGAGGATATAAACCCCAATGATGTCAGCCACATGAGATTAAAAGAAAAAGTTAGGAAGTAAAATAATATAATGATAAAATAGCTCTAGGGATGACCCCCAGGGCTATTTTGTTTTGGTGCCAGCCACATGAGATTATGAGTTTTATTTTTTTACGACCCACTATTACTATAGTGCACATTAGTATTATTAAAACCTACACCTAAGAATTGCAACTTCATTACTTACAATACGTATATCTTTAAAAGGAGTGGATTGTTATGGCAACGTGGATAGCACACTTAAGAGTAGCAGAAAATATTTTAAACCAAGGTTTTAAATTCGATAAAATACCATTTGTAGTGGGAAATATAGGTCCTGATGCTGGAATGCCAAATGAGGACTGGAGTCAGTTTTCACCTCCTACAGAGGTTACCCATTGGAAAGAGGGTAAAAACATAGAGCCTGAAAAGTTCTGGGACAAGTATATTAAGAATTTAAATAGGGAGGATGATTTTGAAAGATATTCTTTTTTAATGGGTTATTACATACATCTATTAACCGATAATGAATGGAGTTGGCTTCTGCAATATAAGAAGGAGGATCCCCTATATTGTGAAGGTTTGAGTAAGAATAAAAACTTCATTTGGACAATTAAAAAGGACTTGTATGGACTTGATTTTAAATTTCTAGAGGATAATCCTAACTGTATATTCCATACATGCTTCAAGTATATTAAACATGTTTCGGATTACCTTGATTACTTTCCTCCTAAGGCATTTGAAGTTAAAGTTGATTATATAAAAAATTATTACCTTGGTGAAAATGAAGAAACTAAGGATGGTTTTATATATTTGAATGAGGAAGAAATGGACAGGTTTGTGGATAAGGCTTCTTCAAATATTATAAACAGACTTACTAGTGTAATATAAAGCATTTATTAGACAAATATACTACCTTAGCTAAAGGGGTGCAATATGATTAAAAACTTATATGGAGTTCCAAACCTAAAAGAAGCAAAAGCTATATTAGAAGAATCAGCACACTTGAACCCTGGACCATGGGTTGAGCATTCAATTTATGTAGGTAAGTGCGCAGCTTTGATTGCTGAACATGATTCTGAATTGGATAAGGATAGAGCTTATGTTATGGGAATGCTCCATGACATTGGAAGAAGGTTTGGAAAAACTAACATGAGACATGTAATTGATGGTTACAATTTTTTGATGGAAAGGGGATATCCAGCTGGGTCTCAAATTTGTATGACCCATTCTTTTCCATACCAATATATCGATGCAATTTTCGGAAAATGGGATTGCACTGATGAGGAACATGAGTTTGCAGCTAAATATATACATAACCTTGAATATAATGATTACGACAAGCTTATTCAGCTATGTGATGCTCTTGCACTTCCAGAAGGATATTGTCTACTGGAGAAAAGAATGATGGATGTTGCATTAAGGCATGGAGTAAATGAGTATACTGTGCCGAAATGGAAGGAAACCTTTAAAATCCAAAAGTATTTTGAAGGTAAAATAGGATGTTCTATTTATTCAGTATTGCCTGGAGTTGTGGAAAACACCTTTGGAATACAAAAGTAATCATAAGACAATAGAGGTGATTATATGAATATAATTGTTTTAGGAGCAAGTGGTTTTTTAGGAAGTAAAGTTTATAATAGATTGAAGGCAATTAGTGAATTTAATACAATTGGGACCTGTTTTAGAAATAGGCAAAATAGTGAATTAATTACCCTAGATATAGTTGATGAAAAACAGGTTAAAGAACTATTAAATAGGGTGACTCCTGATATTGTACTATGGAGTCTATTAAGTAAAGATTACCCAATGGAAAGAGAGCTTACACACAAGGGACTAATGAATGTTATTAAAGAAATGAAAAAGTCATGTAAGCTTATTTACATTACTACTGATGGGTTTGCTGAGGGTAGAGGAAACTATTCCGAGAGGGATATTCCTTCATATATAGAAAGCACTAACCCAATAAACCTGTATATAAAGTCTAAAATTGAAGCAGAGGACATTGTTAAGAAGCTTGATAATTACGTAATAGCCAGAACTGGTCCCATGTATGGAATGGATGCTCTCTTAAGTTGGGATAAAAGGACTGCAGAGCTGATACACAGTTTAAGCAATGGTAGAGAGATTATTAGGACGAGTAATCTTTATAAAACCTTTGTAAATGTAGATGATTTTGCAGCTTCATTAGTGGAGATGATTCAAATTGATTTTAAAGGAGTCATTCATGTAGGACCAGATGTGAAGGAGAGTTATTATTCATACAACGTAAAAATAGCAAAGAAACTTAATTTAGATACATCATTAGTAAAAGAAAACTGTATCAGCAAGTATGAAGCAATTGAGCGCTGCATATCTCTAGACACATCAATGAACACCTCAAAGTGTAGAAAAGTATTAAAGACAAAATTTAGAAATATTGATGAATATTTGATACAAGGTCTATGAATTAAGGAGGTAACTGATTTGAAAACTAATTTACGCTGCCTGGAATGCTCATTTTCTAATTTCCTGGATTTGATGGAGGAATTTAAAATAGAGGAAGAAATAAAGGAGAAGCAGACAAAAGAATTTCTAAGCTTTTTGTCCAAAATGGATTATAATACTAC
>JARDZI010000444.1 GCA_029240935.1 Clostridiales bacterium | reverse complement strand
ATTTTAGGTTTAGATTGGGATGGGACTCTTTGCACCATGGATTTTGAAATGAAGCAAGATGAACTTAAGTCAAAGGATCATATTGAGCATGAAGATATGATTGATAATATTATTAGTGATATTTTAAACTTTGATTACTTTGTGAAAATGAAGGTTGATAACTATAATCCCGACTATAGCTTAGAGGAAAAGGGAAAGGGTATTTACAGGTTGAATTTCACTACAGAAGAGAAGAAGTTGCATCCGTAAAGATAGCTGATAACCTCAATGTTATTAAGTCCGTAACTGAGGTTAATAGTATTTTGCATTTACATTAATAATATTTAAAGGCAACAAGGGAGTTTTAAAAGATATCTTTTAAAACTCCCTTGTTATATTTATATATTAATTTTTAGGAAATAGGATACAAAACCCCAAGAATTAAGCTTCTATGTCTTCTGCTAGAACTTTTCTTTTATCCATAACAACTGATAATATACTTCCTATTAATAGGATTATTGATATGGCAAGCACTGTTCCAGAAATAGGTCTCTTGAAAAATCCTAGCATGTTTCCTTTAAAATATATTAGTGATTGTAGTAGTGAATTCTCCAAGAGTTTTCCAAGAACAAATGTCAATACAATGGGAGCCATTGGTATATCAAGCTTTTTAAGGAAGTATCCAATCACTCCAAATATAGTCATTACAGTAACATGCCAAACACTGCCGCTTACTGCATAAGCACCAAGTGCTGAAATTACAGCAATTGCTGGATACATTATCTTTGGTGGTATAAGGGCAACCTTTCCCCACATTCCAACAAGCGGAAGATTGAAAATAAGTAATATTAGATTTCCAATGAACATACTTGCAATAACTGCCCATACTAAATCAGGATTTTGCTGAAAGAGCATAGGTCCTGGTGTAAGGCCGTGCATTACAAAAGCACCAAACAGTACAGCGATTGCAGGGGATGTTGGTATACCAAGGGTGAAGAGAGGTATCAAAGCTGCACCGCAGTAAGCATTATTAGCGGTCTCTGGGCCAGCAACGCCTTCAACAGCACCTTTTCCAAATCTTGTAGGGTCCTTTGCAAGCTTCTTTTCAATTGCATATGAGAGAACTGTTGGTATAACTGAATTTGCACCGGGAATAAGACCAGTGATAAAACCAAGTCCTGTTCCTCTGCCTATTGCTTTTAAGGTGTTAGGTATTTCGTGTTTTTCTGGCAAAAGCTTTCCAAGTTTAGTAATGGTGTTTTTCTTATGTGCTTCTTCATAACCAAGAAGTATATCGGAAATTCCGAATAGACCCATGGCAATAGTTACAAAATCCAATCCGTCCATTAAATGAGGTTGACCAAAAGTGAATCTCACAACTCCAGATACAGGGTCCATACCTATCATTGACAGGGTTAATCCAAAAACAGCTGCAATCAATCCCCTGATTAAGGATTTACCCATGAGTCCAACAACCAGTACAAGACCAAAGAACATTATAGCAAAGAATTCAGGTGGGCCAAATTTCAGCGCAAAGGATGCCAGTGGAGGGCCAATAAGTGTTAATCCAATAATTGATATTGTTCCGCCGATAAAGGAACCGATACCCGCAACTCCTAATGCAGTACCTGCACGTCCTTGCTTGGCCATTTCATGCCCGTCAAAACAAGTGACAACAGAGGCTCCTTCGCCAGGCACATTTATGAGTACTGATGTTATAGTACCTCCATACATTGATCCATAATAAATACCCGACAGCATAATTATGGCTGGTATTGAATCTAGCTTGTAGGTGATAGGAAGAAGCAGTGCAGTAGCAGTAACAGGACCAAGGCCAGGAAGAACTCCTACCAGCATTCCGACGGTTACGCCTAATAAGCAATACAGTATATTCAATCCGCTGGAGGCAATTGAAAATCCTTGGAAAAGTGAAAATAAAGAATCCATTTCTACACCTCCTAAAATCCAAAGTCATTTACTGGGAGTGCCACTCCCAGAAGCGACTGAAAAACAAACATTAAAAGAAGCGATACGATAACTGATGCTATAATAGCTGTATACCATTTATAATCACGAATAAGCATAATAAATAGAAATAAAGAACATGGTATTATAAATCCAAGTAAAGGGGTTGCTGCTGCAAATAGCAGCAGCCCACCTACAGTAGATGCAATTCCGTATAGAGCCTTTTTATCTTTCGGAAACAATTCAGAAGTAAGAATTTTATCTTTTTTTACAGATTCCCAAATATAGAACAGCGATAGTATAGTTAGAAGACCGCTAAGCCATCTAGGAAAAAACCCAGGGGCAGGGCCGTACTCAGTATAATAGTCCATAAATAGTGACATTATAAACATAACTAGGCTGTAAGCAAATGTAACTATTCCAGCCCACGCTCCAGCGTTATTCACTTTAAGCACTTCCTTTCAAAGCTTGCTGCCTTATTTTTTTGTGGAAGAGATGATCTGATCCAGCACCTTTATATCCTTTTCAATATAAGAGGTTATTTCAGCTGAATTTTTATATCCGATTCCAACGAAGGACTTATCCATAAATTCAATAAACTTTTGATCCTTTGTAGCCTTAGCAATTGCATCTTCTAATATCTTGCATACATCACCTGGTGTCTTTGGGTTTACAGCTACTCCTCTATATGTTCCAGATACTACATCAAAACCCCTTTCTTTAAGTGAAGGTACATCCTTTAAGCCTGCAAAGCGGTTTTCACTCATTACAGCAAGTGCGCGCAAATTGCCCGATTCGATCTGTGCTTT
>JARDZI010000443.1 GCA_029240935.1 Clostridiales bacterium | reverse complement strand
GTGCCAGAGGATGGAGTTTATGCTGTTACTATCAAGATAAATGGAGGAAAGGAAGGTCTCGCCAAGCTTAATATTTATTCAGGAAGACGCAATATGGTTCGAAGAGATGTTGATATTGCAGCTGGAGAAATATTTACATATAGATATTTTGTGCACGTTTGCGATTACATACCTATAATGGGCAAGCCTCCAAGAAGCGATTTATCCATATATATTTCTATATTAGGCGAAAACGCCCGCTTAAGCGAGGTTACAATAGAAAAATCAGAAGTTCCTACCTTATTCATAGGCGGAGACTCAATAGTGGCAGATTATGCTGCAAATTATCCTTATAATCCTATAATCAATGGAGGGGCATGGGGGCAATATCTGCTGCAATATTTTAATGGCATAGCAGTAGATAATCAAGCTCATGGCGGCATGACAACAAACTGCTTTAGAGATGACGGGCATTGGGATATTATTTGTAAAAAAATCCGTCCTGGCGACATCTTTATGTTCCAATTTGGCCACAATGATCAAAAAAGAAGAAATCTAGCTGCCTTCTCTGGATACTCCGCAAATTTACGCTGGTATGTCCATGAGGTTAGACGTATGGGGGCTTTACCTGTTATTGTAACTTCTATGAGCCGTATTCCGGGTAAAGATGAATATGGCTATTACGATCTTTTAGAGGATCATGCAGAAGCCTGCCGCAGAGTTGGTCGTGAATTGAAGGTGCCAGTAATAGATTTACATCAACATAGCTTTGAGCTGTTTTGTAAAATGGGAAATGATATCTTGAAGGGCTATTTTAATGATGCCGCTCACACAAATGATTATGGTGCTATTCTGATGGCTGAGTTTATTGCTCGGGAAATAAAACGTCAGGGGATAGATCCTCTTTGTCAGCATATTAATGATTACTTTCCGGCTCCGTGGATACCTGATGAAGCTTTAAGACCGGCAGCTGAAGCATTGCCAACAGAAAAGCCTGAGAAGCCAATTTTACCAACAGATTTGCCTGAATTGCCCTATATCGACTGTCTTCACATAAGACAGCTAGAGCGCTTAAAGGAAGCTATGGCAAAGGGATTGCTTGATCCATGCCTGAAGTTTTATCATCCTTTTGATGAAATGCCTCGCGGACAGTTTTTATATATGTTCTTTAAAGCGGCTAAGGCACCTGAAAAGCGTCCATATCAAGGTAGGTACTGCGATATATACAGGTATGAATGGGATGCTCAATTTGTACAAGCAGCTCTTGATGCTGAACTTATTGATGAAACAACAACACCAAATGACCGCTTCAGGCCAGATGATGGACTAACTGGTGGTGAACTATTAAGTTTCATTATTAGAAATCTCCATGAGTTAGGTGACAGAGACTATAATCTAGCAGAATGTAAACAACAAGCAAAAGCCTTGGGGCTTATTTGGGAAGGGTATGAACAAAATAAAAAAGTTAATCGTGCAGATTGCACAGTTGCCCTGGTTCATATGATGAATGTAACACAAGCTCAGATTAATGGATTGCCTAGAAAATGAATTTATTAACATACAGGGTAAGTTCTTGTGAACACTACATACTCAAATGAATAGCAGGTGAGAATTGAATGAATTTATGTACAATGAAAAGTAACCTAGAATAATTACACTGAGGAAGTGGGAAATATGATAAATAATTTAAAAGATAAGTGCACTAGCTCAAATATGTGCATGACACTTAATGCCAATACAAAGATTATAAGTGAAATCAATATGACTGGTGTAGATTATGCAATACAATGCTTGAAAAGAGACCTGGAAAGAATATTTACTCCGGGTCAGGGAGCTGAAACAGTTATAAAATTAGTTTGCGAGCCTTTAGAAAGTGAAATTTTTCATATCAGTTATCCAGACAGCAGCAATATAATCATTGGAGCAGCAGATGAACTTGGATTTATTTATGGGATTTTTCATGTAAGCAAAGAGTTTCTAGGTGTACAGCCATTTTGGTTTTGGAATGATCAAGTATTTAATAAAAAAGAAGAGATATTTGTTGAGACTTTAGAATTTATATCAAAACCATCAAAAGTCCGCTTCAGAGGCTGGTTTATTAATGATGAAGTTTTAATCCACAAATGGAGTGTAAACGGCAGCAAGGAATACCCTTGGATAATGGCTTTTGAAGCACTTTTAAGATGCGGTGGAAACATGGTGATTCCAGGCACGGATACAAACTCGAAATTATATAGAGAAACCGCGGCTAAAATGGGACTATATATAACACATCACCATGCAGAACCATTAGGGGCAGAGATGTTTGCAAGAGTTTATCCGGAATTAACTCCTTCTTATGCAGAGCACCCTGAGCTGTTCCAAAAACTGTGGAAGGAGAGTATTCAAAATCAGAAGAATATTAAGGTTGTCTGGAATCTTGGTTTTAGAGGACAGGGAGACAGACCGTTCTGGGCTGATTCTCCACAGTTTGATACCCCTGAAAGTAGAGGAAAGCTCATAAGCGAATTAATAAAGTTGCAGCTTAGTTATGTTGAAGAAGCAGTTGAAAATCCAGGCTGCTGCATAAATCTGTACGGCGAAGTTATGGAACTATATAAATATGGACATATTGATTTGCCTGATAATGTAATTAGAATATGGGCAGACAATGGCTATGGAAAAATGGTTACAAGAAGAATGGATCTTCATAATCCAAGAGTACCTGCCTTACCGGCTGAGGGAGATAATGAAAATAAGCATGGGATATACTATCATGCATCTTTTTACGATTTACAG
>JARDZI010000442.1 GCA_029240935.1 Clostridiales bacterium | reverse complement strand
TTCGGAGTGGGGTGGAATAGTACTAGATGATGGACTTTTTCTTGCTTGTGATTCGAAGGTTCAACAAAAGGTAGTAGCTAGAACTAATTTTTCTTCAGCTATGCTGGGAAATGAAGGATTATTCAACTTATGTCTTAAAGGCTCAGGAATTGCAGTGTTAGAGAGTCCTGTGCCAAGAGATGAGCTTATAGGATTTATACTTCAAAATGATGAAGTTAGAATTGATGGGAATTATGCAATTGCATGGTCTGATTCACTGGAATTTAGAGTTGAAAAGTCAAGTAAGAGCCTGATTGGTTCTGCTGTTTCGGGTGAAGGTCTTGTTAATGTGTATCGTGGATCAGGAAGAATACTGATGGCACCAGTAGATTAAGATATGTTACAGAATCCATTATATAAAAATTAACAAAATCCATGACTAACAGTCCATGGATTTCTTAATATTAAGCTGACCTGAAAAGAAATTGAAAAATATGCATTGAGCTCAAAATGGGTTGACGTGTATATGGGGTGGCAGGAAGAATAGCATAAGTATTAATGCAAGCTCTGTATATGAGTACGGAAAAACATGGCCGAAGCCATGTAAATCTATTTATTGGATATAGGTTTGTTATTAGGAGTTTTGTTAGCGTTACTATGCAAAACCTTCTCACCTTTAATAACAGGTTGAGCCTCTGGTCCGCCAAAGTGTTTATGTTTAGAAAAGTCTTCATGATCTGTATTTGCTTTAGTCATATTATCACCTCTTAGTTAGGTTGTGCAAATATTTAAAAAAATATTATAGAAGATAAAGATTGCACTGTAAATTAAAGGTTTTGAGGTATCACATCTAGACCTTTTTTTCTTTTATGCTATAATTTTCTAAAAGAGATCTTAATTAATTGTGTTATGGGACAATAATTCCATAGATAACCCTAAGAAAGGATTAAAAATAACATGAAGGGGTAATTGCTATAAAAGCTAAAACAATGGAACAATCCAAAGTAAGTATCTGGAGTTTAATGCAGGCAGATCAGGCTAACCACGCCGGTAACGTGTATGGTGGCGAAATAGCTCCATGGAATAAATATAAATTAAAATTGTGATGATACCATATAGTTATTTTATAATTTATTAGACGGTTATGAATAATTAGCAATTTGCTTAAATAATAAATCATTTATAACCGTCCCGTTAAACTTATAAAGACAAAAAATCATCAATTCCATAGCATGAAAAGATATCCTTGGGAGAAATCGTTGTATCATTTTCAGAATATCCTTCAGATCCCCATCCTCTATTAATTTTAATAAGATATGTGGAGCCTCTTTCAGTTTCCATATGGGTTTCTATAATCCCATAACCAATAGCGAAATGCCAGTCATCAAAATATCCTATAATAACTGGCTTTTTCTTATTAATGATATATTCTTTAACCATTTCAAATACCCAGTGGCCATCCCTGTACCCAAATACAGCCCCAGCAAAGTTTCTTATTCTGTATTTATATCCATTTGCAGAGTGGGAAAGCATTTCTTTTGCAAAGTTACTCCCTTTGGCCATACACCATGGCCAAGTTAAACCATCATTAGAGAAAGGTATACCTAATGTTCCTAGATAGTTATGAAGCTGCATGGTCAAGGTATTCGTATTGTCATTATTTTCTCTTGGCTCTCCATCTAGCAGCGTGGGAGTAAAATTTAAATTATGCCATCCATATAAATTCATCCATGCTGTTGCCCCACAGCCAGAGTAATGGCTTGTATTATTTGGAAAAGCATGAGGATTAAGCTGGGTAAAGTAAGACTGATTTTTACTTCCGTCTGCATAATATTCTTTAATCATTTAAATCACCTCTCAGTTTTGATGAAATAGAAAATTTCCGATAATGCAATAAATTTAGTACTGTATAGAAAATGTATTTTAGTAGTACATAATATGAATTATCAAAGGTTTGGTGAGTATTATGTACCATGGATTTACTGAGGTCTTGGCTGGTGCACTCTTCAACAAATTTTATATAAGAAATCAGGTACATAGGCTGATAAATTTTATTCCTTTTCCAAACCTTGAAACAGAAAATCTTTTATTAAAAAGAATGAGTTATGCTGATATAAATGATTTGTTTGAAAAGAGATAACGAGAAATAAAGAGTAAGATATTGTGTATTAAATCTGAATTATACTAATTTAAAATGGAGTGATATTATGAAAGATAAAGATAAGTATAAATTAACTAAAGAAACAAGAGGAGATATGATTTCAGCAATAAAAACTTATTTTTTAAACGAAAGAGAAGAAGAAATAGGTGATTTAGCTTCAAATCAGATGTTAAATTTTATTATAGAAGAATTAGCATCAGAGTTTTATAATAAGGGTGTATATGATTCGTATAAATACATGAGTGATAGAGTTGAAGATTTATTAGCAATTCAAAAATAATCTTGATGATTTTTTAAAAGGTTGCTAAGATGTATAGTAATTAAGATATGCATTTACAGGGCTAACAGCCTGTAGGGAACTTGACTTTGGGAGAAGGCTTCTGTCTATCCTTGAGTGCTATAAAGTACCCTTTGAGCACATGCCTTCTGGTATAGATACAGTATCTCTGGTCATTGCTGATTGTTACTTGGAATGACTTATACAAAGGGCATGGCAGCAAGAGTCTTTTCCGCTCTTGCAAGTCAGGGCATAAATGTAAGAATGATAAATCAGGGCTCAAGTGAAATTAATATAACAGTAGGAGTGGAAACTGATGACTTCAGAAAAGCAGTAGATGCT
>JARDZI010000441.1 GCA_029240935.1 Clostridiales bacterium | reverse complement strand
TTCAAGAAGATCCTTTTGAATTAAATAATCTTGTTGATGCTCCATCTGCAAAAGATATTTTGAAGGAAATGAAAAGAAGACTTTTAGATAATATGGATAAATATGAGGATAAGGCTAGTGATATTGAGGGTTTAAGAACATCAATCATAAAATGATAGTAATGAAATAAAGTAACAATTGAGGTATAGGTATCGCTTTCATATAAGAGTAAGTAATTCAATAAAATCTATAAATATATATTTTAAGGAGGAAGAAAAGTATGAAAAGGAAAAAAATCAAAGCAGCCATTAGTGTATTTCTAACAATTCTCATGCTTACAACATTAGCTGGCTGTAAAAAAGACAACAAAGAAGCTTCAGGGGAGGATACTACCACGGCAGAAGTATTGGGATATCCCATCACTAAGGAACCTATTACCTTAAAGTATTGGATACCTATACATGCGCTTGCTACTCAGTTTATAAGATCTTATGCAGAAAATGAAGTTTATCAAGAAATGGAAAAAATAACTGGAATTAAAATTGAATTTATTCACCCAGCCAATGGACAAGAGGATGAACAATTTAATCTTATGATTGCCTCAGGAGATATACCAGATTTAATTACAGGGGCAGCAAGATACAAGGGAGGAATTACTATGGGGGTAGAGGATGAGGTTTATCTTGATTTGACACCCTATGCACAGAAATATGCTCCGGATTATTATAAACTTATAAACTCAAACCCTGAAATAAAGCGTGAAGCAACCTTTGATGATGGAAAAGTCTTTGCTTTTTATAGAATAAAACCTAAGGTGGATGTTCCTTTTAGAAGGCTTGTAACAAGAAAAGATTGGCTTGATGAAGCAGGAGTGACAGAACCTAAAACTCTTGCAGATTGGGAAACTTACTTAAAGCTTTTAAAAGACAAAAACAAGGGAGATGCACCATTTATTCTAACAACAAATGGTATGGAAGGAATCATTATGGGAGCTTATAATATTCTTCCTGGATTCTATTTGAAGGATGCTAAAAATGTTGCTTATGGACAAATACAGCCACAGTTTAAAGAATATCTGACTTTGATGAACAAGTGGTTTACCTCTGGACTTATATCAAAGGATTTTCCAAGCTTGAAAGAAGCACAGAGCATAACACAATTTTCCAGTGGGAAGACAGGAGTTTTAGCAGCTTCTGTTGATCAAACTTTTAATAATGCAAAGGCAAATAATTATCAATTGGTAACTACCCCATTCCCAAGAATCAAATTAGGAGACAAATTGCATTGGAATAACAGCGAATGGTTTGTTGGCGGCGATGAGACCGTTATAAATAAGGATACTAAATATAAAACAGAAGCTGTCAGATGGTTGAATTATGCTTATTCTGAAGAAGGGGCGATGCTTTTCAACTTTGGAATTAAAGACTCAAGCTATGTAATGGAAAATGGAAAACCTAAATATACAGATAAAATACTAAAAAACCCAAAAATCCCGGCACCAGTAACAAATTATCTTTTTAGAATGCATTTTGCACCTAAACTAACCTTCTCTGATTTGGAGTGCGTACCTGGAGTTTTGGCTAATGGTCAGGAATCTATTAATAATAGATTGAAGTGGTCTGATGATAAAGATGTGGACAACACCTACGTAATTCCTCCTATAAGATTAACTGTAGATGAGTCATCTTCTCGTGCTCGTTTAATGACAGAGGTTGATACTTACGTAAATGAAATGGTATTAAAATTTATTATAGGTGCAGAACCCCTTAGCAAGTTTGATGAATATGTTAATAATGTTAAAAAGCTTGGAATAGATGAAGCTGCACAAATTACACAAAAGGCTTACGAAAGATATATGAAATAATTAATTGGATACAGAGCGGTTAAAACCGCTCTGTATAAAAAATTGATAAAACCGGAGGCGATGGCGTGCAACTGCAGAAAATGGAAAATATACAAATTAGGGCACTTAGGTTTCAACGTATTAAAAGAGATTTTATCAGGAACAAGTATGTTTATTTGATGGCTTTGCCGATAATAGCATACTATATTATCTTTCACTACATTCCTATGGGGGGAGTTGTTATTGCCTTTCAAAATTATACTCCGAAAAAGGGCTTTCTCCATAGTGATTGGGTAGGATTAAAACACTTTGTGAGTTTTCTTACCAGTTATCAGTCATTGAGAGTCATTAAAAATACTCTAACTATAAATATATATGAAATTTTGTTTGGATTTCCTGCACCGATATTGTTGGCGCTGCTTTTAAATGAGATCACAAGCATGAAGTATAAAAGAGTGATACAGACTGTAAGTTATCTTCCTCATTTTATTTCATTAGTTGTTATATGTGGCATAATTACTGATTTTTCACTTACTAATGGTTTATTTAATGATATTATCGTATTTTTTGGAGGGGAACGGGCTAATCTCTTAATGCAGAAGGAATTATTTAGGACAATATTTGTCTCTAGCGGAATCTGGCAAGGTGTTGGTTGGGGGAGTATTATTTATCTATCTACTTTAAGTGGAATAGATCCTAATCTATATGAAGCTGCTGCTATTGATGGTGCTGGACGTTTTAAGCAGTTACTTCATATAACTTTGCCAGCGTTAATTCCTACAATAACAGTACTACTTATCATGAGACTAGGACATATCATGAGCCAAGGTTTTGAAAAAATTATTCTTCTTTATAATCCACTTACCTATGAAACTGCTGATGTTATTTCCTCCTATGTTTACAGAAGAGGACTTCAGGAATCAGATTACAGCTTTGGAGC
>JARDZI010000440.1 GCA_029240935.1 Clostridiales bacterium | reverse complement strand
TTGTAAACTTCCTGATTAATAATAGTAAGTCGGGACTTGATGTAAATGTAGCAGTAATAAATCTTGATAAGGGAAGTCTTGGGAAGGAAATGCTTGAGGAACTTGGAGTTAGTAATCTTTATGTAGATAAGGTCCAGGCAATTAAAGACTTAAAAAATTATGATTATTTAGCCCTCTATGAAATTCCTGAAAGTTTTTCTGAGAATATAAATGAAAATACAAAGCCAATAATAAATTCCTATAAGATAGAGGAGGGGAATAATACTGGGGTTTTTGAAGCAAACCTTGAGGAAAAGGTTAATGAACTCCTAAAGGCAAATATTCTTATAGATAATAAAATTATAAGCAATAGGTCAGAAATAGATAAAAATATTATTGACCTTCAATATAATCTTAAACAGGGACTTCTGACCACTGAGAGTTTTTTCCCTATACTACTAATACTATTTTTTCTAGTTACCTTTTCAAGCAATATTAGTACGGATTTATTGAGCTTGAGGAAGGGCAAAATACTAGAAAGGTTTCTATCAACAAATAATAAGGGATATCAAATAATGGGGAGTATATATTTATCAATGCTTATTGCACAAACAACTATGTATACCCTATCCTTTGTAGTAATGGATGTGATTTTTAAATATAAATTTGAGAATTTTGGGATGCTGGTATTAAATATTGTATTAATGAGTGCCATATCAATAAGCCTTGGGGTAATGATCAGCAGAATATTTCAGGATCCAGGGGTGGCAACAGTGGTTATTACTCTTTTATCAATAGTATTATTCTTCATCTATGTAGGTGGAATGAATGGGGAGACATCAACAAGTGTGACTGGTATACTTGTTACCCTGAGCAAGTTTACACCTTTTTATTGGGCAATGGATAGTATAGAAAAGTCCATATTGTTTCCTAATGCATTTATACTAATACTAATGGCGCTAGTATTTTTTAGCGCTGGAAGTATAAAATATTCAAGCTTTGCAAAGAAGGTATAGTATGGTTGCCATGTATCTTGAAGGGATTTCCCATAAGCTACATGGCATTTTCATGTATTTAATGTTAAAATAAAGTATTAATAAACTAGAAGGAGGAGGGCTGGTATGGAAGCTCGAAATTCAGACAGATTTTTAGCTGCATTTAATAGAATAGAAGTGTACTTGAAGGAAGAAGGAGATTCATCAAAATATGAGAGCTTTTCGAGAGCTCTTAATAAGGCGACCTATAACAATCCAATGATTAAGAATTTCAAGGAAGACCTGGAGAAGTTTTCAAATCTAAGAAACATAATAATTCATGAAGAAATAAGACCTAATTTTGTAATTGCAGAACCACATATAGAAGTAGTTGAGAGAATAGAGAAAATTGCAGAAATGTTTGAAAGACCTCAAAGAGTCATTCCTAATTTTAAAAGAGAAGTTAAAAAGGTTAACTTAAATGACAATATAGCAGTGCCTCTAAGACTTATCAGGAGTGGCTTTTCACAATTTCCTGTGTATGATAATGGGAAGTTTATGGGACTTTTAAGTGATAAATGCATTGCAAAATGGCTTGCACATTTTGTAGATGAAGGCATCAAGTCCATAAGTGAAGTCAATGTTGAAGAAATATTGAAATTTGATGGAAGCAATGGCAGAAATGTAAGATTCATAAATAAAAATGAAACTATATATAATGCATTAAGCATATTTTCTGAGTATAGAAATAAGAACATACAGGTTGAAGCAATATTAATTACCCAAAGCGGTAGAGCTGATGAGAACCTGCTTGGAATTATTACTCCTAGGGATATAGTTGGTTTTTCTGAAGAGTAAAATAACAATGCCAGTTATTAGAGGATATTTCCTAGAATGACTGGTTTGCTTTATAAATGTTTTTTCAATTAGGTCAATTTTTACAATTAAGCATAAAATGAAGTGAAAAAGATATTAAAAATATAAGTATATAAGTTTAAAATATTATAAAGATGAGTTGGAAAAGATATATAAAATTTTATATTGACAATTAGTTAAAATGGAATTACAATGAATCATGTTAAATAATTATGCAAGGATTTTGCTTTTGAATATTTATTAGATAAATATGCAAATCAATTGGCCGGGTAAGGGGAGTTCTAGGATTGCCTTCTTGTGTCAGGTGAATAATATGAAGTATAGAATGCATATATATACAAAGTAAAATAATATTTGCAAATACATTGAAGGAGGTGAGAGATGTTGTATAATCTATCTTTTTTTGAAGCAATAGAAAAATGCGCTAATGGAGAAGGTTTTATCAGAGGAGATAAGTTTAGGGATGGAGTTTATGTAAAGAAGCAGGGTGAAACTTTAATAGCAATTGATGCTTTCAATTCAAACAAGGTAATTGGTAACTTTTTCATAAGCACAGGAATTATGGCTCAGAAGTATAAATTGTTTGATTGTGCATTAGCTGAAGAGCTGCAAACTGACAATGATAAGCTGGTTTTTCTTCATAGTAAAGCCTCCTGAATTTATAACTATAATAAAAATGTTGTTAGTATAATGAACTAGCCCTTTAAGTAATTTAAGAACTATAAATTACTTAAAGGGCTAGTTTTAATTTCTCTACTTCTCCAAGTTGTCCACTGTTTAGTGCTAGACACCTATAAGTAATCCAATAATAACCAGCAGGGTTATATGTGCAGGATAGAAGATGTAAGCTATATATCTATTAATTTTAATATTACTTGTATCAATTCTTTGCATTAAATATATTGGAATTAATGCATATACTCCCCTGGCATTAT
>JARDZI010000439.1 GCA_029240935.1 Clostridiales bacterium | reverse complement strand
ACTTATATAGGCATATTAGGCATATTATATATACCCTATATATACCTATATTCTTTATTTATTATTTATATATAAATTAAAGTTGACATAGTTGACAAATAGTAATAATACTAGCAATATCAATGGCTGAGGCTGTCAACGTTCTTGTCAACTTTATAAAAATCTAAGTTGACATCGTTGACAGAGAAAGTTGACAATTTTATATTAGTTGACAGAGAAAGTTGACAATTGTTAGGGTAGAGAGTAGCTCATTGACCCTATACCAGCCTGCTGCAAGGTAAGGTGGTTCTGCTAACAGCGATAAGGGGTTTAAAGGTCTAAATGACCTTTAACGGGCTATCTGCGAATGACAATGAGCGAGCATAGATAGCCCCGGGCAAACGTTACGAAATGATGTCTTCTTATCTTTTGGTAAGAAGATTTTTTATTGTAAGAGTGAATACCCCCTTGGAAAAACTATAACAGGTTTTGTTGCTAATAAAAAAAGATATTTAGGATAGATAGATTACAGATTGGACAGTCCAGTTCTTGAGCTATTACTTTAAAATATTTGCGGTCTGTGATATACTAATTTATTAGAGACAGTGCAATAAGTGGTTTTATAACTGCCTAAAAGCATTTATTATTGATAGTGAAAATATAATAGGGAGTATTGTTGCAAGTAATACAGATAAAGGAATATTAATAAATACATAGGATTTTAGAATTTGGAGTGAAATGTAATGAGAAACAACTATAAGATACTAGCTGATGATTATTTTGGAAATGTTTTGATTGTTTTAAAAAGCCTGCTTGTTGGATTGGTTGCGGGAGGAGTTACAGTTCTTTATAGGCTTACATTGACTTATGCAGAACAATTCGCTTTTGGGATGTATGGCTTTTTGAAAAACAATCTTCTGCTTTTTCCGCTTGCAATTATAGTGCTTTGTTTGGTAGCCTATTTTGTGGGATACCTAGTCTCGAAGGATAAGATGATTTCTGGAAGTGGAATACCTCAGTTAGAAGGAATACTGAAAGGTTATTTTGGATATAGAAAAAGCTGGATACATACATTGTGTAGTAAGTTTTTGGGAGGGGCCATAGCAATAGGAGCAGGTCTATCACTTGGAAGAGAAGGTCCATCTATTCAACTTGGAGCATGTGTGGCTGAGGGATTGGGAAAGAAGATAGGAAAAGGACGTTTACAAAGAAAAATACTAATGGCAAGCGGGGCAAGTGCAGGATTAGCAGCAGCATTTAATGCACCCATGGCAGGCGTTATATTTGCATTGGAAGAGATTTTTAAGTACTTTTCGCCAGTAATCTTACTATCAATGATGTCAGCAGCGGTGGCGGCGGATTTTGTATCAAAACAAGTGTTTGGTCTAGAACCAATTTTTAACTTTGAGATTACAAAAGTAATACCTCTAAATAGTTACTGGTTACTTATTGTTTTAGGAATTTTTCTCGGTGGAATGGGCGCATTTTACAATTATGCACTATTAAAAACAAAGATATTATATGGAAAAATTAAATACCTTAATACAAGAACTAAAATAATAGTTCCCTTTGTAATGGCTGGGATTTTAGGAATCATATTCCCAGTTGTTTTAGGAGGTGGACATAGAGTAATAGAAGAGTTGACCTTGAAAAATGGACTAGGGTTTATAATTATTATTTTGATTATAAAATTTATTTTTTCAATGGTAAGTTTTGGGTCAGGAGCACCAGGAGGAATATTTTTTCCTCTGATTGTCCTAGGTGCGGCAATTGGTGCCATTTTTGCAACAGTTTCTATAGATTATTTTGGATTTGACCAGGAGTTATTTAATAATTTTATTATTCTTGCAATGGCAGGTTATTTTACTGCTATTGTTAGAGCCCCCATAACAGGAATAGTCCTTATAATGGAAATGACTGGATCGTTTACCCATATGCTGCCACTAACGGTGGTTGCGGTGTCAGCTTATATTGTAGCTGATTTACTGAAGAGTCCACCAGTTTACGAAGCACTTTTGGATAATTTGATTTATAATGAAGATGCGGAAGAGAAAAAAGAGAGTAGCAAAAAGATTGTAGTAGAGCTCATTGTTAAATATGGATCAGAATTTGAGAATCTTCAAGTGAAGAACATAAATTGGCCAGGGAAATCCTTACTTGTTGGAGTAAAACAAGGCGATAGGCAAATCATTCCAAAAGGTGATACGGAAATCAAAGTAGGAGATTATCTCACTATTTTGACTGACATAAATAGTGAGAGCAGAATAAAGGAAATCCTCAACGAAATAAATGAGCCATTGTAGTGCAGGTAGAAAGGCATTGCAGAAGCATTACCAGTAAAAACTCATAGTGAAACATTAGGGCAAATGTTATGAACTTATGTCTTCTTATCTTAGAGTAGGAAGATTTTTTATTTGGCTATATTATTTCCCAGCCTGTGATCACACTCTTCTATGTATTTATCCTCAACTTGAACACACGTTCGGTTTTTCTTGACATTAAACATATGTTCTGGTACGATTTTCTTGTGAATAAATTTACAGTGGCCGCTGGTAAATTGTGTTTGGTATTAATTAAAAATGGGAAAGAAAAAACATTCTATTTGATGGGGAGGAATTAATGAATCACAATGAAATTGAATCTTATGTAATCAGAGCAAAAGGGGGAAGTCAGGAGGATTTGCTAACAATACTGGAACAGTTTAAGCCCTTTATTTTTAAAAATGCAGCCAGCTTTAATATTAAAGGCTGTGATACCCACGATTTAGTTCAAATGGGTTATACAGCT
>JARDZI010000438.1 GCA_029240935.1 Clostridiales bacterium | reverse complement strand
ATGCCCGGTTCGCTGTGGGCAGCGAACGCTACAGGTAACTCGGGGTACAGGGCTAGTATGAGAAAATGAAGGTAAAGAAAAGCAGGGCTGCATCGCAGCCCTGCTTTTCTTTATTTAACGTACTCAGCACCCTTTTCAAGTGCCCTTTTATTTAAATCATAGAACTGCTCTTTCCCGTGGTCCTTAAGTGCCTTAAGCAGTGCTTCCATTGGTATTATTCCTGTTTTTTCAACAAGTGCACCAAGAAGTATCATGTTTGCTATTTTTATTGAACCAACTTCTTCTGCAGCTGATTGGGCAGGAATTTTTATAACATCAATGTCTGTTCTAACTGGATCTCTGTTAACAAAATCCCCATCCATAATTAGAACTCCTCCTGGAATGACTACTTTTTCAAATTTATCAAGTGAAGGTCTATTCATAACAACAACAGCTGTAGCATCAGTTACAAGTGGTGAGCCTATGTTTTCATCACTTATTATAACTGAACAGTTTGATGTACCTCCACGCATTTCAGGTCCATATGATGGGAACCATGACACGTTTAGATCTTCATCTAACCCAGCATATGCAAGGAATTTACCCATTGATAAAATTCCCTGGCCACCGAAACCAGCAAATATTATTTCCTGATGTGCCATGCTACTTCACCTCCCCAGTTGTTATATCCTTTTTAATTCCTAATGGATAATAAGGAATCATGTTTTCTCTTAACCAATCCATTGATTCAAGTGGTGATAGACCCCAATTTGTTGGGCAAATTGAAAGCACCTCAATAAATGTAAAGCCTGCACCCTTGATTTGAAGCTCAAAAGCTTTTTTAATTGCTTTTTTAGCCTTTAAAATATTAGGTACGCTATCAGTTGATACTCTTTCAACATATACTGCACCATCAAGAGTAGATATCATTTCTGATACTCTGATAGGATATCCTGCAGTCTTTACATCCCTTCCATATGGAGAGGTTTCAGTAACCTGTCCAGGAAGTGTTGTTGGAGCCATTTGTCCACCTGTCATACCATAAATTGCATTATTAACAAATATTGTAGTTATTTTCTCTCCTCTGGCAGCAGCATGAACTATTTCTGCAGTACCTATTGCTGCAAGGTCTCCATCCCCTTGATATGTAAATACTACTCTGTCTGGAAGGGATCTCTTAATACCAGTTGCAACAGCTGGTGCCCTGCCATGGGCTGCTTCAAACATATCACATGCGAAATAATTATATGCAAGCACTGAACATCCAACAGGAGCAACCCCTACTGTATTATCCAATACGCCAAGTTCAACCAAAACCTCTCCTACAAGTCTGTGAATAATACCATGGGTACATCCTGGACAGTAGTGAGTAGATACATCTAATAAACCTTTTGTAGGCTCAAATACAACTGCCATTATTTTGCACCTCCCACAACAGCCTTTATTTTCTTCGCTATTTCAGCTGGTGTTGGAACCATACCACCTGATCTTCCGTAAAAGTGTATAGGCTTTCTTCCATTTACTGCAAGTGCAACGTCTTCTATCATCTGTCCTTCACTTAACTCAACTGATATAAAGCCATTCTTTGTTTTATCTATTACTTCCTCAAATGCCTTTTTAGGGAATGGCCATAATGTAATAGGTCTTATTAAACCTACATTTATTCCTTCCTTTTGAAGCATCTTTATTGAGTTTTTGCATATTCTTGCAACTGTTCCATATGCAACAATTACTAGATCCACATTTTTGTCAAGGTTATAGGTTTCGTACCTTACTTCATTTTCCTTAATTTCAGAATATTTTCTCTGAAGCTTTTTGTTGTGATCTTCAAGCTCCTCAGGCTTTAAATATAGAGAGTTAATTATATGGTGTTCCTCTCTACCATTTAATCCATTTGCTTCCCAAGTTTCCTTTGATGGAAGTGCTCTACCAGTTTTTTCTTTGAATTCAACAGGCTCCATCATCTGTCCTAGCATTCCATCTCCCATAATCATTACAGGATTTCTATAATAGTCTGCAACATCAAATGCTTCCTGCATAAGGTCAGCCATTTCCTGTACTGAGGCTGGAGCATATACAAGTAAATTATAATCTCCATGTCCACCACCTCTAGTTGCCTGGAAATAATCTGACTGAGCAGGCTGAATACCACCAAGTCCAGGGCCTCCTCTAACAATGTTAACAATAACACATGGTAGTTCTGCTCCTGCAATATAGGAAATACCTTCTGACTTTAAACTTATTCCAGGGCTTGAAGAGGATGTCATAACCCTTATTCCTGCACCTGCTGCACCATATACCATATTTATAGCAGCTACTTCACTTTCTGCTTGTAAAAAAACTCTACCTATTTTGGGCATCTTTCTTGCCATATAAGCAGCTAATTCTGTTTGTGGTGTAATTGGGTACCCAAAAAAACACTGGCAGCCCGCTTGTATCGCTGCTTCTCCTAACGCTTCGTTACCCTTCATTAAAACCTTTTCTGCCACTTTGCTTACCTCCTATCCCAACTATTTTTCAACCCTTATTACTAAATCTGGACAGATTCTAGCACATGAAGCACATCCAATGCATTTGCTCATTTTTTCTTCAGTAACAATTGCTGGATGATACCCCTTAACATTAAGCTTTTCATCAAATTGGATTATTTTCACTGGACAAACTGAAAGGCAATGTCCGCATCCTTTACATCTGTCCTCCCTGAAAAATACTCTTGCCATAGGCAATCTCACCCTCCTTAAAAGGTTATGTTTTATATAAAAGAATCAAGCATTTAGCATGGATTCCTTTAA
>JARDZI010000083.1 GCA_029240935.1 Clostridiales bacterium | reverse complement strand
GGCAAAGAATATTGTACCCGAACTAAATAACTCACCTATTCTTCCCATGTCAAAGAAAATATTTCTGCAAAAATTCCCGAAGAAAAGTAAACCAACAATTGCAAAGGAAGTATAAAGAATAGCTCCAATAGCCCCATTTTTTATTAAAATCTCCATGTTGAATAGCTTTTGAGCTTTTTCATAACCATATCCAAAATGAATAAGAATTACAGCAGCAGCAACTATTACTCCTCCCTGAAGGCCTCCGCCCGGGATTAAATGTCCATGGAAAATTATATAAAACCCAAACATCAATGAAACGGGAGTAAAAACATCAGCAGCATTTTTAAGTACTATATTTTTAACCTTTATGTTTTTCTTCATCTGGGCTTCCCTCCCTCTTTTTTTCATTCCTAAGAATTACAATTACACCTGTAATGGCAGTTAGAAATATAAAGGCTTCGCCTAGAGTATCATACCCTCTAAAGTCAAACATTACCGCTGTAACAGCATTTACCGCTCTAGACCTACCTAGATTTTCTTTAATTATAACCTCTGCAACCCCATCTGGATTCTCTATGCTATAATCTTTAGGATTCCTTTGGAGTTCATATACATTTGTATTTTTACCATCATAGGTTCTTGGCAAGCTCGAAGCAGTTGTCATTACATACATTCCCATGATGGTGAAAATTGCAAGTGAAAAATATATGAAAAATTTTCTCATTCTTCTCTTCCCCCCTTAACCTTTTTGAGGGCGATAATAAATATAATTGGAGATAGTACTGCTCCAATTACTGCCTCTGCCATTGCAACATCAGGTGCATGCAGAAGTATAAATTCAAGTACCATAAAGGAACCAACCACACCAAGTGCTATTATGGAGGATAAAAGTTTATCAAACACCACTGCTAATATTGCTGCAACAATAATTCCAATCATAACAAGTGTGTTTAAAATGAATATGCTATTCATTTACATTATCCCTCCCATACTCATCGCAGATCATTTTTTTCTCAGGTCTTATACCATGTTTATATGCAGCTTTACATATTACATGTCCGCTAATTGGGCTAGTTAATATAATTAATACTCCTATTACAAGTATTTTTACACCCATTGCAATGTTTCCATTTGAGAAAGTCCATAGAGTGGTTCCAAGAATTACTCCTATTGTTCCCATGGTAGCTATATTAGTACTTGACTGCATTCTGCAAAATACATCAGGCATTCTAATTATTCCTATTACACCGGCAAATGCAAAAAAACACCCAACTAAAATTAAAATATCCATTATAACTCTAGCAACAATAATCATAGTTTCTCCTCCAGATATTTTGAAATTACTAATGTTCCAATAAAACCAAGCAAGGCGGTTACAAGTGCAATATCTAGATAAATACCCCTTCCGCTATAAACTGCAAATGCAATCAATGGGATTGTTGTAAGCAAATAAATGCTATTTGCAGCAACTACTCTATCCACAACACTCGGACCTTTAACTAACCTATATATAAGTAATAAGCAGAGTATTAAATAGAATATACCTACAGCAACTAGTTCTATCATTTAAAAATCCTCCTTATCCGCTTTTCAAGAATACCCTTTACTGCATCCCCTGCTTCCTTGCCTTTGGTTGCAGTAACGTTTATACAATGAACGTAGAAGCAGTTTTTCCCATTTTCCTCTACTATGTCCATTGTAATTGTTCCTGGTTTTAGGGTTATTGAGTTTGCAAGCATAGCTAGTCCATATTCTGACTTCAATTCTGTAGGTACTCTTACAATACCAGGTTTAATGGGCAATTTAGGATTTAAAGCTCTTTTAGCAACATCAAGATTTGCATTCCAAAGTTCCTTTGTAAAAACAAATAAAAAATAATGCATTAATGCAAAAAATCTTTTGGGATTAAAAAAATATAATGGTTTTTCATGTATAAGGAACCTAGCTGTAAATAGTGCTACCATTAAGCTTATCATAGCCCCTAGGGTAAGCTCTTGTGCTGAAAAGCTCAACGTAAACACAATCCAGCATAGGTAGCAAAATACAAAGGTAGCTAATACAGAAAATAGATGAAACTTTTTCAAAAATATCCCCCCTTACACTTTACCTGTTAATTTTATCATTTATCTCTTTATTTATCCAGTTCGAAAAAACATTAGATTTTGAATAAAGGTTAAATCCAACCACATACTATTCTATATACCATAATGTTCTTCAGCTTGTAAGTATCATCTATCATATTATATAGATACAAATCAATTTTATGACTTTTATTATTTTTCATATATGCATCTAAAGAACATTATTATTTATTAATACAAATTATACATAAATTACAATATAAAAAATTCTATAATATTTATTAAAGTTTCTCTTCGTAGAAGATATAAAATATGATATAATCAACAATATATAGGAATAGAATTTGTTATGGACTTATTAAAATGAAAAGGAGTATGAGATATGGGTTTTAAAGATACTATGGCGAAAAAATATGCTGATGCATATTTAACGAAATATGGGGATAGACTAACTCAGGTTCAAGGGCATGTTTTAAGTGTTAAAGTTCTTGAAAAAACTGTTCTTTGGATATTTCATAAATTACAGGTTGATTTGGTTGTAAAGCCAGAGAGAAGTAAAGCAATTGCAAGATGCCAATACAAAAAAAATGTTTGGTTTAAAAAACCAGAATTTTTACAGTTAAATCAGGGACACCTTGTACTTGTTCAAGGATTAAAGGGTAAAAAGGGTAAAGAAAATAGAGATATTCTCTCCATTTTAAATATCAGGAACTTAACAACAAAAAAAGATTTAGTTCAAACAGATCAAAAGGTGCAAAAAGTGCAACAAAAGCAATTTATGAAATAAGCGTATGAAATTCATATGCTTATTTTTATTAGGTTAAATATTAAACTCCACACATTCAACCTAACCGTAGGGGCGAACAGTGTTCGCCCGATTTGGCATAATCAATCAAAAGTTGATCTGAATTGTTAGTACGCCACGGGCGAACACTGTTCGCCCCTACAAGTTTCATCTTTTTTTGTGCCGACATGTCATCGTCTATACCAAAACAGACTTGATATAATAGAAATCGTTCCAGAGAAAGCCAAAACTATTCCCCATTGTATTAAGGTAAGCCCCTGGGTTTTGAAAATGCCTTGCAGCCATGGATTATATACAGTTAATATTAGCATTATAGTTGAAGATACAACTGCTAACACTAGGTAGATGTTATTAAGAAAACCCACCTGAAAAACCGAATGTCTTTCAGACTTACATTCAAACACATGGAATAGCTGTGACATTACAAGGGTACAAAGTGCAACAGTTCTTCCAAGTCTTAGGTTTCCTTCAAAAAATACTAATGCCATTGCAAATGAAACAATTGTACATAGTCCTATTAAAATTCCCCTTAAAATTATTTTAGACCATAATCCATTTGAAAAAATACTTTCTAATTTTCCCCTTGGATTTTTCATCATTATATCCTTTTCTCCAGGTTCAAGACTTAAGGCCATTGCCGGCAGACCATCTGTTGCAAGATTTACAAGAAGAATTTGTATAGGTAAAAGTGGAATAGGTAGATTCAATAATGAGGCAGCAAACATAGTCAATACCTCCCCAATGTTACAGGAGAGTAAATACCTTATAAACTTTCTAATATTATCATATATTACTCTTCCCTCCCTAACAGCTGCAACAATAGTAGCAAAGTTATCATCAAGTAGTATCATGGAGGATGCTTCCTTTGTAACATCTGTGCCTGAAATACCCATTGCAACACCAATGTCTGCTTCTTTAATTGCAGGTGCATCATTAACACCATCTCCAGTCATGGCTACTATCATATCTTTATTTTTAAAAGCCTTAACAATTCTATATTTATGGGATGGATTTACTCTTGCAAATACCCTAACCCTATCTATAATCTTTTCAAGCTGGTTATCACTCATTTTATTTAATTCATCACCAGTTAAAATTATTTCATCCTTTGTAATCATTTTCAGATCCTCAGCAATTGCTTGAGCAGTTAGTTTATGATCTCCAGTAATCATTACAGGAATAATACCTGCTACCCTACACTCAATTATTGCATCTCTTGCTTCTTTTCTTGGTGGATCAATCATACCTATCAACCCAACAAAAACTAAATTATCCTCTGATATACTACTTGTCATTGTATCCAGCCTTTTATAGCCACAGGAAATGACTCTTAATGCTGACTTAGCCATTTTGTTGTTCATCTCAATAACTTTATTTGATAATTCACCTGTTAGCTTTATCTCCTCACCATTAATAAGAATTTTATTGCATCTATTTAAAAGAGATTCTATAGCTCCTTTTACAAATAAATATCTGCTATTTTCATAATCACATAATACAGACATCATCTTTCTTTCAGAGTCAAAGGGGTTTTCCTTTATAATTTTTATTCCTTTCATAATATCATCTTTAAATATTCCCATTTTAGCAGACATTACAAGAAGAGCAATCTCTGTAGGGTCCCCAATATAGGAAACGCCAATTCCATTTTGTTTATTAAATTTTCGGAATTCCTCTGGAATTAATGCATTATTACAAATGCTGCAGCATTCAGCCATTTTTTTTATATTTTTATCATTCCTTATATTCAGCTTTAAATTTCCTGATGTTACTTGGCCATCTATATCATATCCATCACCAGAAACTTCACAATACTTATTGTTTATGTATAGCTTTTTAACTATCATTTTGTTTTGTGTCAAAGTACCTGTTTTATCTGAACATATAATATTTGTACATCCTAATGTTTCAACAGCAGGGAGCTTTCTTACAAGTGCATTGTTATTCATCATTCTTTGAACCCCTATGGCAAGGGATACAGTAACAATTGCAGGAAGTCCCTCGGGAATTGCTGCAACAGCTAAGCTTACCCCTACAAGAAACATTTTGTATGCATCCTCACCTCTGAGAATTCCAAGTACTGTAACAACTGCACATATTATTATACATCCAAGAACTAATAGCTTCCCCATATTTTCAAGCTTGTGTTGAAGGGGAGTTTGTGTAGTTTCTATGCTTTGAAGCATATTTGCAATCTTTCCCATTTCAGTGTCCATTCCCGTTGCAACTACTCTTCCCTTTCCTCTTCCATGGGTTATACTGCAGCCCATATAAACAGAATAGGAGTTTTCTTTTTTTTCAGAGCTTTTATATGTTTTTTTATCCGCTGGTACAGATTCTCCAGTTAGTATAGATTCATCACTTTGTATCGAATCACCATTTAAGATAATACAGTCTGCAGGAATCCTATCTCCTGCTTCTATTTCAATTATATCTCCTACAACTATCTCCCTTGCTTTTATTACTATCAGCTTGCCATCTCTAATAACCTTTGCTGTAGGAGCAGCAAGTTCGTTTAAAGCCTCTAATGATTTTTCGGTTTTATACTCTTGTATAAAACCAAGCACAGCATTAATTATTATTATGATTAGTATTGTTATAGCATCTGCTTTTTCTCCCATGAATCCAGATATTGCTGTTGCACCAATTAGAATCCATGTAATAAAATCATTAAATTGGGAAAAAAAGATCTTAAATGCAGAGGTTTTTTTCTTTCTTGTTAGCTCATTAAAACCGTATTTTTCAAGTCTTCTTTGTGCCTCCTTTGAGTTTAACCCCTTTGTATAATCTAATGGTACATTGGATTTCGAATTTGGTGCCTCCACTTTATCATCCTCCTAAAATATTTCTATATGGATATTTACAACCTATAACTATTTATATTTACAAAACTACCCAAGTATCACATTTGTTTATTTGTTTTATAATAAACATAGAACTTATTGTTTACATTTCAAATATATTCTTTATAATTGAATTATCTAGAATTACATATAATTGTTAAAAATGCAAGAGTTCAATGATGAATATTTATTTTGGAGGTAATATATGAAAGACACAATTTACATCGTAGGTCATAGAAATCCCGATACAGATTCTATTTGCTCTGCAATAGCATATGCAGAGCTTAAAAAGAAACTTGGACATAATGCTACTGCATCAAGATTAGGAGAAATAAATAAGGAAACTGAATATATATTAAGTTATTTTGATATACCAGTTCCAGAATATTTGCAAACCGTTAAAACCCAGGTAAGCGATTTAAATATTGATAGAGTAATACCAGTATCGCCTGAGGTTTCGATTAAAACTGCATGGATGTTAATGAAAAAAAACAATGTAAAAACCTTGCCCGTTGCTGATGATTATGAGAGGCTATTAGGCATTGCAACTCTTTCTGATATTACGACTAAATACATGGATACCTTGGAGAATAATATAATATCAGCAAGCAAAACTCCACTTAGAAATATAATAGAAACTCTTAATGGTAAAATATTATGCGGTACCCAGGAGAATTTTAAAACTAGTGGAAACGTGGTTGTAGCAGCAATGTCTCCGGAACAAATGAAGCCCTATATTAATAATGGTGATATTGTAATTTTAGGAAACAGAAGTGATGCACAGTTGAAAGCCATAGAACAGGGGGCAAACTGCTTAGTTATTACTGGGGGATGTGAACTTGAAAATGAAATATTGGAAATAGCTGAAAAAAGTGGTTGTGTAATAATGAGTACTCCCTATGATACCTTTGCAACAGCAAGATTGATAAATCAAAGCATACCTATAAGACATGTTATGAGTACTGAAAATTTAATTACCTTTAATATAGATGATTTCATTGATGAAATAAAGGATAAAATGCTTCAAACAAGATACAGAAGCTATCCTGTTGTGGATGATACCAATAAAATAGTTGGATTTATATCCAGATACCATTTAATATCTCAGAAAAAGAAAAAGATTATTTTAATGGATCATAATGAAAAAGTTCAATCTGTGAATGGTATTGATGAAGCAGACGTTTTAGAAATAATTGACCATCACAGAATAGCAGATGTGCAGACAGGTAGACCTATATACTTTAGAAATGAGCCTGTAGGAAGCACCTCAACAATTGTTGCCAATATGTATTTTGAAAACGGAATAAGACCAACGAAAAGTATAGCAGGTATACTGTGTGCTGCGATTCTTTCTGATACCTTAATATTTAAATCTCCAACTTGTACATACATAGACATTATGACTTCAGAAAGACTTTCAGAAATTGCAGAAATTAATGGTGAAGAATTTGCTCTTGCAATGTTTAAAGCTGGGTCCTCACTACAGGATAAAACTCCAGAGGACATATTCTATCAAGATTTTAAGGAGTTTACTCTTGGAAAATATAAAATTGGAATTAGCCAGGTTAGCACAGTAGGAACAGAGAATATTCATGAAATAAAGGATATAATGCTTGATTTCATGAAAACTATAAACAAAAATAAAAACTACAATCTGATTATGATAATGTTAACTGATGTTTTAAAGGAAGGCTCCGAATTACTATTTGTTGGGGAGGAAAAGGAATTAATCGCTAAAGCGTTTAATGTTCAGCCTGGTGAAAGTAGTGTATATCTTCCAGGTGTAGTTTCAAGAAAAAAACAAGTAGTACCTCCCTTATCTGCTGCAGTAGAATAATTAAAATGCGCCCTAATAATAGGACGCATTTTTTAGTTAAATTTTGGTTATGCAATTTAAAATATTTTTACTACTCTCCCTCTTCAACATCCTTTAGAGATAAATTTACTTTCCTATTTTCCAAATCTATCTTAATAATCTTCACATTTATTTTTTGATCTATTTTAAGAACATCCTGTGGTTTTCCTATTCTTTTTTCAGAAATATTTGATATGTGAAGTAGTCCATCTACCCCATCCATCAACTCCACAAAAGCTCCATATTCCATAAATCTTACAACCTTACCCTCTACTACATCCTCTTCACTGTTCTTTTCTAGGAATTCCTCCCAGGGCTCCTTACTCATTCTTTTTATGCTTCCAGTAACCCTTAAAGCCTCTTTATTCACCTTTATAACAATGAATTCTAGGGTTTGATTCTCGTTAATAACATCCTTAGGCTTATTTATTCTTTTCCAAGAAATTTCGGATACAGGTATAAATACATCCACATCTCCCATATCCACAAATACACCTACATCAATTATGGATCTAACGGTACCTTTATATGTCTGTCCTTCTTCTAATTTTTCAAAAACCTTTAGAGCTCTTTCTTCCTTTTCCTTTCTTACAATTTCCTTTCTAGAAACTAAAAGTTCGAGAGTTCCTCTTCTTTCTTTAATATCATTTATACTAACCTCTAACTTTTTACCTACATATGAATTTTGTTCTTCTCCTCTATAAAGACCTGAAAGTGATAGAGGCATAAAGGCTTTCACTCCACCATACTGACAGCCAAAGCCACCCTTATTAACCTCCTTAACAACTACTTCAATAGTTCTTCCTGCTTCTTTTGCCTCGTTTAACTCTTTGTAAAATTCTTCCTTTACAGCTTCCTTTCTACTGAGAAGTATATTACCCTCCCCATCATTCATGCTGATAACTTCAATGTTAATTAAATCCCCTGATTTAAATTTCTCCTTAAGATTCACTGGCATGTTTGATACTTCTTCCATTGGAAGTATTCCATCAGACTTATACCCTATATCAATAAACACTTCCTTATCAGTAACTGAAATTACTTTCCCCTCAATAACATCCCCAACATTAATTCTTTTGAATGTCATAAAGTACTCCTGTTCTTCTGAAAAATTCTGCTTATCCATCTTTCCCTTATTCTCCTTTACTATTTTTTGTTCATTTTTTAATTCTGTCAATGAACCAATTTTATCTATTACATTTTTAATTATGTAATCTGGGGTAGAAGCTCCAGCAGTAATTCCAACAATATTTACCCCCTCTAATTCTTGAAGGTTTAGCTCTTTCTCCCTTTCAATAAACATTGTTTTTTCACAGCTGTTTTTGCAAATTTCATATAGCTTTCTAGAATTTGAGCTCTCAGATCCTCCGATAACTACCATAGCATCTACTTTTTTTGAAAGCTCAAGGGCTTCTCTTTGTCTAAGTTGAGTTGCACTACAAATAGTATTATATATTAATATTTCCTTTGATAATTTGATAATCTTAGAAACAATTGAATACCACTTTTCCTCACTAAATGTTGTTTGTGATACGATACACAACTTTTCATTAGAATTAATATTATCTATATCAGCATCATTATTAATAATAATTCCACTATTATTACACCACCCATTAATACCTTTAACCTCTGGATGGTCAGGATCACCTATAATTACAATTTTATAACCCAAGCCACACTTTTCTTCAACGATTTTATGAATATGTAAAACATATGGGCAAGTAGCATCAATTATATTAGCTCCTTTTCCAACTAAATCTTCATATTCAACCTTTGAAATTCCATGGGATCTTACTATAACACTATAATCCTTATTAACTTCTACTATATTATCAATAACATTTACACCCTTTAACTTTAGATTCTCAACAACCTGATTATTATGAATAATTGGACCATAGGTAAATACTCTTTCTCCCTCAGCTGCTGCCTTTTCAGCTTTTTCAATTGCATTTTGAACTCCAAAGCAAAACCCAGCACTTTTTGCAAGTAATATTTCCATTAGTTGGCCTCCTTTTTAAGTTCATTTATTTTTTGCATAATTATCTGACTTATTTCAAGGTAATCATCATTTGACATTTTTTCCTTCTTATACTGAACTAAATCTACAGGTTTTCCAATTGTAATTGTCATTTTAGTAAATGGGATATAATTACCTGAAATTAAAATAGGTATTGCTGGGCTTCCTGTTTTTATAGAAAATACAGCAACACCAGCATTAGCTTTTCCTAACTCCCCACCCTTAATTCTAGTTCCCTCTGGAAAAATACCAACAAGTTGCTTGTCCTTCAATATTCTAAATGTATTTTTTATAGCACTAAGATCGGCTTCTCCTCTTTTAACAGGATATACATATATTTTTTTAAGTATAAATCCCAATACTCGATGCTGAAACAGCTCATACTTAGCCATAAATCTAATGGGTTGTTTTATGCATATTGCTACTAATAATGGATCAAACAAGTGAAAATGATTTGGGCAAATAAGAGCTCCACTATTATTAGGTATATTCTCATGACCTTTTATTTTTATTCTATAAAATATGTGAAAAAATACCCATACTATTCCTTTAGCAATATTATACAGCATATTTTCACTCTCCATCCTTCATTACAATGTTTAGTATTTCATTCACTACTTCTTCGATGGACTTGCCAGTTGTATCCACAAGTATGGCATCTTCAGCTTTATATAGTGGATTTATTTTTCTTTCCATATCATTTTTATCTCTCGTGATAATATCCTTGCATATATTTTCAAATGTAACATCTATATTTTTCTTACAAAGCTCATTATATCTTCTACTTGCTCTTTCCTCGACTGTTGCTGTTAAATAAATTTTATATTTTGCATCCTTCAATACATTAGTTCCTATATCTCTGCCATCCATTACAAGACTTTTCTTTGCTGCCATAAGCCTTTGTAAATAAACAAGCTTTTCCCGGACTACTTTAATAGCAGAAATACTTGATGCTAAACTGCTCATTTCTGGAGTTCTTATTTTACCTGAAACATCAATTCCATCCAAATATATTTTTCCATTATTAAAATTTATATCTGTATCTTTTAGAAGCTTCTCTATTCCATCAATATCCTCAAAATCAATACCATTATTTAAGGCTTTTAAAGCAATAGCTCTATACATAGCACCCGTATCTATATATTCGATATTAATTCTTTTGGCAATTATTTTAGATATAGTACTTTTTCCTGCTCCTGCAGGTCCATCAATTGCTATAACGATTCTTTTCACAGTCTGTCCTCCCAAAATCTATTATATGTATTATCCAATAGATGAAACATTATATATATTCAATAAAAATTAATAAAATCCTGCATAAATAAATGCATATTTACAATATATCAATTGACTCTTTAGCAATATATTCCTGCGCAATACCCAGTAGAAAAAGCAATCTGAAGATTAAATCCACCTGTTAATGCATCCACATCCAATAGCTCTCCAACTATATATAGATTCTTAACAATTTTTGATTCCATAGTGGTCGGATCCACCTCCTTAACCTTCACTCCCCCTCTGGTTACAATAGCCTCCTCAATTGGCCTAGTATTAACAACAGTAACCTTAAACTCTTTTAATAGCTTTATAAGTCCTTGGCGTTCTTCTTTTGTAACAGAGTTCACTGCCTTTTCAGGATCAATTCCGGACAATCCTATTATTATTGGAATTAACTTTTGAGGAAGCAATTCATCTAAAGAGTTCTTAAAGTGCTTATTAATGTTTTTTTCAAAATCCCTTAAAATCCTCCTATCAAGTTCATTCTTGTCAAGTGCTGGTTTTAGATCTATATAAACTTCTACTTCTTCAGGCAGACAGTCAGTAATCCTTCTACTTGCTGATAATACAACAGGTCCTGATATACCAAAATGGGTAAATAGCATTTCTCCAAACTCTTTATATATTTGTTTATGTTTATACTTTACACAAAGCTCAACGTTTTTCAAAGATAACCCCATTAAATCTTTTACCCATGGCTCCTTAGTTATAAGGGGTATTAGAGATGGTTTTATATCTGTTATTGTATGTCCTAACTTTTCGGCCAATTTATATCCATCTCCTGTAGAACCGGTATACGGATAGGACTTACCTCCTGTGGCAAGTATAACCACATCACAGTTTAGGATATTTCCATCACTTGTCTTAACTGCTTTTACAATATTGTTTTCTGAAATAACATCTATTACACTTGTATTAAATATTACTTTTACATTATTCTCAGCAATATATCTTTCAAAGCATTTTATTATATCACTTGACTTATCAGACTCAGGGAAAACCCTGTCACCTCTTTCAATCTTAAGCTTTACACCTTTATCCTCAATCATTTTCATAAGATCAAGGTTTGAAAAGGTATATAAGGCACTATACATAAAGCTTCCATTACCCTTTATATTCTTGATTATATCCTCAATCTCCTTACTGGTTGTAACATTACATCTTCCCTTTCCAGTAATAAAAACTTTTTTACCCAACTTTTCATTTTTCTCAATTATAATTACTTCATATCCTCTCTCTGCAGCCTTGATTGCTGCAATCATACCTGCTGCTCCACCACCAATAATTATTACCTTTTTCATAATCATTCTCCTCATACTTTACATATGGTA
>JARDZI010000437.1 GCA_029240935.1 Clostridiales bacterium | reverse complement strand
TGTGCTGTCCAAATATATTAATGGCTTGAAGGCACATATCTCCTCCGCCCTCTGGAGTGCCACATGTAGTAAATGCAACTAGTTTCTTTCCGAATAGCTTTCCTTCTACCCATATTGGTGCAAAGGAATCCATAAATGCCTTAAGCTCTGAAGATACATTCCCAAAATAAGTTGGTGATCCCATGAAAATATAATCACTATTTACTATTGTATCCAGGTTAATCACAGGAAGCTTTATAATTTCTGAGTAATATTCCTTTATTAATGGGAACTCATTGGAAAGCTCCTCTAGATCATCGTCCCTTACTCTATAAATTTCAGCTTGGACTCCTGCAAGAGATAATTTTTCATAAACTTCCCTTGCCAATAAATAAGTATTTCCGCTTACACTGTGAAATATTACTGTTGCCTTCATAACAATCCCTCCAGTCATTTAAATTTATGACTTTGTTGAAAAATGTAGCGTCAGCTGAAACTAGAGCTGACCTGGGTATCATCCTACAGTGGAAGCCACTTTTAAAATATGGAATCCTGTCATTCAAAGAAAGTGGTCAGCTGTAGGCAGCTGACGCTACGATATCTTTATCTCTATTAAATTTCTACACTATTTTAGATAAAGCTAATTAAAAATCAATGGTATCCTTGTTGATACCATTGATGATAATTACTTTTTAAATCTATCCACTTCATCCCTGTATGGCAAGGAATTTTGGGCACCGATTTTTGTAGTAGTTAATGCACCAACTATATTAGAAAACTGAAGTGAAGCTTCCATATCAAGCTTTTCATTTAACCCAACTGCCAGGGCTGCATTAAATGAATCACCTGCTGCAGTACTATCAATTGCATTTACCTTAACTGGCTTAACAATAAGCTCCCTTTCATTACTTAAATAATAGCTTCCTTTATCACCAAGGGTTACAACCACTTCTTGTACTCCTCTGTCCATTAGTATTTTTGCACCTCTATTTATGTCCTCAGTTCCTGTTAGCTTTGCAAGTTCAGTTTCATTTGGAGTAATAATATCCACATTCCTATAAATCTCTAAAGGAATCTCCTTTGCAGGTGCAGGATTCAAAATAACTCTTGTACCATATGACCTGGCTATTGCTATTGATGCTGCCACTGTTTCCATAGGGATTTCTAGCTGTATTATTACGCAGTCAGCCTTTTTGATTTCTTCTCTAAAATTCCCAACCCAGGTTTTTTCTAATTTAGCATTTGCTCCAGGAAACACTACTATGGTATTAGAACCCTTTTCATCAACTGTAATCATAGCATTTCCCGTTGCAGTATCTGTAAAAAGTATTCCTGATACATCAATGCCTTCCTTATCCAATCTGTTGCATAAGTCTAATCCAGCACTATCATTTCCAAGTGCACCTATCATAAGAACATCAGCACCTAGTCTTTTGGCTGCCACAGCTTGATTAGCGCCCTTACCTCCTGGAGAAATATGATAATTAAGTGCTGTAATTGTTTCCCCTTTTTTAGGTAAATTGGCTACATGTAAAACATAATCCATATTAATGCTACCTATTACTACTATCTTCATGAACTTCACTCCTTTTTGCCACGGATCCCCTGATCACTAGATGAGGTTCAAGTTTTATTTCCCTTGAATCAATATCCTCACCATTTATTAGCTTAATCAATATTTCTGCCGAAATCTTTCCTAAATCATATTTAGGTTGGGATATTGTCGTCAGCTTTGGTGTTGTTATTTGTGAAAGAAAAACATCATCATAACCAGTTATTGAAATATCCTCTGGTACTCTGATACCTTTCACCTTAAGCACCTCCAAGGCTCCAACTGCCATTAAATCATTTGCACATACAACTGCTGAAAAATTTTCACCTGACTCCATCAAACTTTCCATGCATGAAATCCCGCTGTTCACTTTATAATTGCCATGCCTTACAAGTAGTTCTTTATATTCAATACCTGATTCTTTAAGTGCCTTTTTATATCCCCTTTTTCTTTGTTCAGCAACAACATCACCAACTGGCCCTGAAATATAACTAATTTTTTTATGCCCATTACTAATTAAATAATTTACTATCTCATACATACCTCTTTCACTGTCTGTATGTATATAGGGAATAGTTTGGTTCTCAATATACCTGTCCATTAACACAAATGGGATTTCACCATCAGTCAAAATCTTTATATTTTTATCCTTTAATGCAGCTGCACTTGTATATATAACACCATCAACATATTTGTCTCTAAGAATTTTGAAATAGGTTTTTTCTTTTTTCTCATCATCGTCAGTGTTACAAAGAATAATATTATATCCATGTGCATTAGCTGTATCCTCAACGCCTCTTACTACCTCAGGAAAAAAAGGATTAGTTATATCAGGTAAAATTAACCCTATTACACTGGTTTTTTTAGTAACAAGTCCCCTTGCAATACTGTTAGGATGATAATCCATTTCCTTTATTATCTTTTTTACTCTATCCTTAGTTTCAAGGCTAAAGCCTTCATCCTTATTGTTTATAATCCTGGAAACTGTTGCTATGGAAACATTTGCTTGTTTTGCAATATCTTTAATAGTAACTTCCATTTAATCACACACCCTTTTAGCTGCCCTAACACTTTCCACAGTCCAATTAATTAAGGAATCTATTTTTATATTCTTCATGCCCCGCACATAGGTAACCAAATCATTACCTATAGGGTCAAGCCATTTCTTATCTATTCCATCAATACCCCTAATTACTCCTATTATAGTTCCTATTTGTGCTGCATTACAGTCGACATCCTGACC
>JARDZI010000436.1 GCA_029240935.1 Clostridiales bacterium | reverse complement strand
AAGCTTCAAAGTGGAGGGTATGAGGTCACGCCAATAAGAACAACAAAGATCGAGGATATATATGATAGTATGAAAAACGCCCAGGGATATGACTGTATCATAACTTCAGGGGGAGATGGGACACTTAATCAAGTTGTAAATGCAATGATACAAAACAATATAGATATTCCAATTGGTATACTTCCCTCTGGAACTGCAAATGATTTTGCAAACTATTTAAATATACCTATGCATACATCAAAAGCTTGTGATGTTATTATTAAAAATAATATTTCGGAATTTGATTTAGGTAAAATTAATGATAGATATTTTATTAATGTTGCAGCAGGTGGGCTTTTAACTGATGTATCACAAAAGATTGATATTAATCTTAAGAGTACTCTTGGCAAGATGGCATACTATATTAAGGGAATAGAGCAATTACCTAATTTTAGAGCAATTCCTATTTCGATTAATCATGATGGCGAAATAATTAATGAGATGATTTATCTATTTGTTATTTTAAATGGATCCTCAGCAGGAGGCTTTAAGCTTGCACCTAACTCAACAGCAAATGACGGAATTCTAGATTTTGTAGCAATTAGGTCATGTAATATTATGGAGCTTTTTAATTTGTTTATAAGTATGCTTAAGGGTGAACATCTTGAAAATAACAGTATAATCTATTTAAGAGGAAAGAAGTTTATTGTTCAATGTGATGAAAAGATTGAAACTGATATAGATGGAGAAGCTGGACCAAAGTTTCCCATGAGTGTAGGTATATCAAGTAAAAAGCTAAAGATTTTTACTCCCTAAAAGGAAATTATCAATGTTTTGAAGGGCGTTGAAAATGAATTGTCCAAAACGTAATAACTGGCGAACACTGTTCGCCCCTACTGGAAGGTAATATAATTTTTAATAATATTAAAAAATGAACAGGAGTTAATCCTGTTCATTTTTTATGTGTATATATTTTAAATAAATATAAATTCCAGAAATTAAAAGTATGCCAGATAAAATTAGTTTTTTGTACTCACCAACAAATTGCTGTAATAGAAGCATATTATCACCAGTAAGTCTGCCTGCCATAAATAAAAGTATATTGTGCAATAGAGAAGAAATACTTATTGAGATTATTGCAGATATAGGTTTTAGCTTAAAGAGGCCAGCACCAATTAGTGTTAATGAACCTAGTCCAGGTATAAATCTGTTAATTAGGATTGCTATCCCTCCATATTTATTGAACCAATTTTCTAGTTTATATATTTTTTTAGTATCAAAATATTTCTTAATAAACTTTGTCTCTACTAATTTTTCACCAAGCCTTTGACTTAGTATGTATAGGAATACACTGCTTAAAAAGGTTCCTGCATAGGTTAGTAAAAAAAGTAGAGGAGTATTTAAAAGCCCTCTACTGCTTAAATACCCCTCGAAAATAACAACTGAATCCCCTGGATAGGGCGGGAAAAGAACTTGAATTACAGAATTAAGAAAGAAAAAAATATACGCAAGCAGTGGATTAGTATTAGCAATAGATTCTGCAAATGGGAGTATTGAACTTTCCATTTTATCTTCCTCGTTTTGTTTTTATATTTTTGCTACTAACAGTTTTTCTATTATTATTATTATTATTAGAGGCTTTTCCCATACCTGGCTTTGGTGGTGGAATCAAGCTTTTTTTATCATGGCCAATTAAATCCTCTCTGCCTGCCTTCATTAGAGCCTTGTATACAAGTGAATAGTTCTTAGGGTTCCTAAACTGAAGGAGTGCTCTTTGCATGGATTTTTCCTCAATACTCTTTGGAACATACACCTTTTTACCAGTTAGAGGATTGACTTCAGTGTAATACATAGCTGTAGAAAGGCTTCCGGGAGTTGGATAAAAATCCTGGACCTGTTCTGGGTTGTAACCCATGTCCCTTATATACTCTGCAAGCTCTATGGCAGCATGTAAATCACTTCCTGGATGTCCTGACATTAAATAAGGAACGAGATATTGATTCATATTATTTTTCTTATTAATATCAAAATATTTATCAACAAATTTGTCATATAACTCTCTTTTGGGTTTGCCCATTTGCTCAAGTACCTTATTTGAAACATGCTCAGGAGCAACCTTAAGCTGTCCGCTAATATGGTGTTTTACAAGCTCATTAAAAAATTCTGGATTCTTATCACATAATAAATAATCATATCTTATGCCAGAACGAATAAACACCTTCTTTATTCCTGGAACCCTTCTGATTTTCCTGAGGAGCTTTACATACTCAGTATGATCTACCTCAAGATTCGGGCATGGAGTGGGATGGAGGCATTGTCTGTTTTTACATACTCCACTTTTTAATTGCTTTTTACAGGAGGGTTTTCTAAAATTTGCTGTAGGTCCTCCAACATCATGAATATAACCCTTAAAGGTTGGCGCTTTAGTAAAAAGCTCTGCTTCCTTAACTATAGATTCCTCACTTCTTGGTTGAATTATTCTTCCTTGATGGAAGTTTAATGCGCAAAAGGAACAGCCTCCAAAGCAGCCTCTGTGTGCAGTTATGCTGAATTCAACCTCATTAAAAGCTGGGATTCCTCCTAACTTTTTATATACTGGATGAATTGCTCTAGTATAGGGTAGGGAATATACAAAATCAAGCTCCTCTGTAGTAACTGGCATAGCAGGTGGGTTTTGGACTACATACTTTACACCATGCTTTTGGATCATACCTTGACCACGTATTGGATCCTGTTCCTCAAATTGAATTTTAAAAGCCTTTGCATACTCCATTTTGTTTGAGGAAACCTGTTCATAGGAGGGTAGCTTTAT
>JARDZI010000082.1 GCA_029240935.1 Clostridiales bacterium | reverse complement strand
CAGAGCCTTCGAAGGGAAGCCTGGAAGTAGCTTGAGCAGCTGCGGCTCCACCCATGTATACAGTAAATAAAAGTGTTATCATTAATCCTATAATGCCCCATATGACAGCCCTATAAATAATTCCCCTTGGTATAATCCATTCACCCTTTAAAACTCTTGTCCCTAACAAATCACCCATTGTTGCCAATATAGCAAACTTTAAAAATCCTCCTATATATGGATATGCTTCAGTGATTGAAATGAATGTAACACGGGTAGTAGGAACTACCAGAATAACTATCCATATTAAAAGTACAAACCCCCATAACCAATCCCCTTTTTTCAAATATACCACTCCTTAAAAGCTATATTGCATAAAAACATATAATTATTAAATAAATAATTACTACAGTAATGTATATTAATTTCGGTCTGCTTTCCCATATTTTAAAATAAGAGCAATTATTATTGAGCATCCTATTAATGATATGGTATTTGTAAATAAAAATGCCCATCCTGCACCCTTTACCAATAGATTAACAGCATATACCTCCATAAAAAGAATACCTGTAAACATCATAATATAGGATTTAATATTTAAATCTACAGCTGATTTAGTTTTGAGTATCTGTGCAATCTGTGGTATGTATCCAAAGGATAATATAAATCCTCCGATAAGTTGTAAAACATCAAAAAACATAAAATCCCCCCAAAACTCATGTTCATATCTTTCTCATATAAATAATATCAGATTGTTTCTTATAAGGAAAATATTTGTTTTGACTTAGGTTCTTTATATTAATTCTTCCATCTCTTCCCTGTTTTTTCTGTCATCATATTTTCCAAGTATATACATAAAACCTGAGGTTATTAGGGCGAATAGCCCTATTGCAATCCAGCCTGTTTCTATGTTTATATAGGACAATACCTTTCCCATACCCATAGGTCCTAATGTATAACCTGCACCAAGTATCATTGGTACAACAGCATTCATTCTACCCCTATGGGATGCTGGGGTGTGATTCACTATGAAAGGTGTTGTTGCTATGGACATTACTATTTCTCCCAATGTGAAAATGAACACTGATACAAAGAAGAATGGCAGGGAGTTTAGGAATCCAAGCATCCCAAATCCTACTGCATATAGTATTCCTCCCCATACCATTTTTCTGATAATTTTAACCCTCTCTGTGAATTTTACAATAAGTGGAGTAAATAGCATTACTACTATACCATTAGTACTTGCCATTAACCCGTAGTACTGGGCTCCTGCCTTTCCAAAGTTTTCTACGGAATGCATTGGCAGCATAAATCCCCATTGGGAGTATGCAAAATTATATCCAAAGCATATTAGTGCAAAGTATATCAATATAGGTCTTTTTATGAGTACTGAGAATACCGAACCCTCTTCTCTTTTTTCAAGTTCTCTGTTTTTATCTATTATTTCCTCTTTTGTTTTACCTATAGTTTCTTTAATAAATAGAGCAATAAGAGAAAGGGAAAGAAGTGCTGTTACTGCGTCTCCTATAAACAAAAGATGTAGCAAGTTTTTCTTATAAAGCATCCCTCCTATTGCAGGTCCTACAGCAAATCCAATATTCCATCCCATATATGTTAGGGCATAAGCACTTGTTCTATTTTCTGGTGTTGTTAAATCTGCAATTAATGAGTCATGTGCTGGCCCTGCGAAGGACATGCACGCTGATGCTGCCATTAATACATATACCATATTCATTGTTGGAGGCATAAATCCACATATTATATACAGTACAGCAGCCAAGATATTAAATATAATTATTATTTTCTTTCTTCCTATTGTGTCAGCCAATTTGCCACCTATTGCAGAGGTTGGAACATACAAAAGTCCTGATACGCTTATATATAGCCCTGTAGCTTCCTTTGAAAGCCCTATCTTTTCAGTTAAAATGATAGTAAGCAGAGGCATAACAAAGCATCCCATCGCATTAACTATTCTTGCTATGAATATTATATAAACTTCCCTTGGCAATCCCTTATATGGGTCTAAAAGTTTCTTAATTGCGTTCATCCTATACCTCCCGAATTGAATGTTTCATTGGGTTTCCTATTTATCAAGATTATGTACACTTGTACATTTTAATGCATTAACCTTCATTATTCAAGTATACCTTACTAAAAAGACCCAGTATTTGAAATTGTCTTTCTCAAATACTGGGTGGTTTAATTATTTTAGTTTAAATTGACTTATCATGTTAATGAGATCTTTTGATAGAAGCTTTACATTTCCTGCGCTATCAGTAATCTCCTGGAATGCAGCAGATTGTTCCTCTGTTGATGCAGAAATCTCCTCTGTTGTAGCTGCAGTTTCTTCAGAAACAGCTGCTACAGTATTTATAGATTCTATGACCTTAATTGTGTTAACATTAAGAGATTCACAAATATCATCTAACTTCTTAGCAAGCTTAATTAATACATCATTAGATTCTTTAAGGGAGTAGAAACTCTCAACTGTATAATTCAATTTTTCATCGGATTCACTAACAGTTTTCCCTGCAGTATTTATTGATCTCACTGCATCCTCAATGTCATCCCTTATTTCCTTTATCAGTGTATCAATGTCTAATGCAGCCCCGGCAGATTGTTCTGCAAGCTTTTTCACTTCATCTGCAACAACTGCAAAGCCTCTTCCCGCATCACCTGCCCTGGCAGCCTCAATTGAGGCATTTAGAGATAGTAAATTAGTTTGATTGCTAATTGCTGTTATGGATTCCGTAATAGCCCCTATCTTATTTGATTTTTCAGCAAGAAGAGCAATTTTTCTATCTACATTAGTAGTTGCTTCCTTACTTTCAACAAATTTATCCTTTAATTCATTTATGGAACCTATGCTACTTTGATTCTGCTTATCAATTTCATTTACCTTCTCAGTAATAATTTTAGTGTTTTCTACTATATCCTCAATATTATGAGCAACAGTATCCAGCTGTTCAACACTTTCTTGAATTTCCTGTGCTTGATTATTTGAGCCTGATGCAATTTGATTAACACTCTGTGCGATTTCCTGGCCAGCAATAGCAGTCTGCTCTGATGCCTGTGCAACAGCATCTGAAGTATGATTCAAATCCATCGCAGTGCCATTAATTTTCTCTACAAGGACTCTTAAGCTGCTTACCATATTGTTGAAGCCAGAAGCAAGCTGCCCAATTTCGTCTCTATTCTTATCAACTATTTCCACATTAAGTTTCCCTGCTCCGATTTCTGAAACACCTGCCAGTACCCTTTTAATTCTATTTATGATGATTCCCTTACTTAAAAGATAAATAATAAGTGAAGCTAAAAATTCAGCAATTAGTATTATAATAATAACCATTATTCTTAGAATGTTTAATTGACTATAGTATTCTGCAGTTGGAATTGCAGCAACAATTATATTGTTATCTGTCTTTTCAAATGCAAGTAATACCTCAATACCATCGACTACATATGTAAAGCTTCCCTTACTAGCTCCTTCAATTTTTTTACCCCATTCATAATCCTTCAGGGTTTTTCCAAGTTCAGTATCCTTTGGATGACTAACTATAATACCGCTTTTATCCAATACAAAAACATATCCATTCTTTCCAACCTTTGTGGTTTTCGCAATTTTTGTTACATTTACTCTATCCATTAATTCCTGCAGTTCTTTAGGAGTAACTCCTATCTGAATAAGTCCCGGCTTGTCAATTCTTGATACTGTAATGTACTGAAATAATTCTTTATCTATTCCTCTTTCCTGAGCATCCTGTGCCATTGCAAAGTTTTTATCTGTAAGTCCAGGAATAAATGGCTTTGTTTGATCTGATGTATTAAAATCAAATCCATAAAAATCTGGTGCTGAACCCCATAATAATACTCCCTTTTCATCTGTTACATGTATTTCGCTAACACCTAATGATTGTACTAGCCTTACTGACTCTGAGTTTAGCTTATCATCTGGCAAACCCTTTAAACTTTCAGCAACTCCCTTAGTAATAGAAATTAAATATTTATTAAGTGCCTGTTTCAGTGTATCCACATTTGCTTCTCTTTCATCAATAAGTCCCTTTGTTTCCTCCACCTTTAGAGCTGTTGTTTGCTTCATCATATTTGTTAGTAACCTTTTCTGACTTACAAGGGTAAACATCCCAGTTCCAGTTGTTACAACGAAAATGATTGCTAGTATTGGAATTAAAAACTTTACACCAATTCCCCTAAAATTAACCTTTTTACTCATTAGAGTCCCCCCCAATTCCTCTTATATTTATTACTATTTAACTCTGTTATCGCCCCATTCTTAAGAACTTGAATGATTAATATTATACAAACTACGCACTAACAACTATATTTTTTTGTTATGCCTCCTACATTCTTCTATATTTTACTTAATACTCAAAAAAGGACCCCATAATCATTATGGAATCCTTTTTATTATAAAATAATGCTCTTATAAACTGTCATAAATATGTTTTTTAGCTATGTCTTGGGTTTTTTGAAACAATTTCTATAGCCTTCATTATCTCGTTGATAATATCTATCTTAAACTGATTATTTAATTCGTTTATCTTGAGATAAACGCTTCCATTAGTTGTTACTGTGTACATTGGCTTTAATCCGTTTAATGCAATTGCCTTAATGTCTAAAGTACATTTATCACACTTACATATTTCTGGATAATTTTGTAGAACCGAGGGCATTAAATGATCTATTGCATCTTCCATATAATTTTTTAGCATTTTAAAACCTCCAAAATTATGTAGTTTATATCAAACTATTAACTAGCTCCATTACTTAACAGAAATATATTCTGTGATTAGAATTAATAATACTATATTTCTGTTAATATTCTACATATTTTCATAAAATCCTTTAGCTAATTTAAAATATATGGAAATATAATTTTAGTATATCAAATTTAAAATTGGTTTTACTCTATTACGAACTACTAATTAATGTAATTGGCTAATGTCTCATCAATTCTTCTATTAATTTCATTAACATTTACAGAATCTATAATCTTGTCATTCAAATCATACTTTTCCTTCAACTTCAATACTCTGTATAAGCTTTCATCAATTCTTTCCATTGAAATAGTACCACCATTAACTGCATTTATTATGGAAGTTATTGCATCAGTTCCTTTCTTATAATCATGAGCTATTAGGATTATATCACTTCCTGCAGCTACTGATTTAACTGCCGCTTCTCCAATTTTGTAGTTTTTAGCTATGGCTCCCATTGTCATATCATCTGTAATTATTATACCCTTAAAGCCAAGCTGTTCTCTAAGAATATCATTTATTACAACACTTGACAGTGTGGCAGGGAATTTTGAATCTATGCTAGGCAGAAGAATATGAGCGATCATAATTCCATCCACATTACTTTTTATGGCCTCCTTAAAAGGAATTAGTTCGAAATTATTCAGTTGCTCCAAATTCTTATTAACTTTAGGTAGTCCAACGTGTGAATCCACTGATGTATCCCCATGGCCTGGAAAGTGCTTAACAACTGAAATAACATTGCCTCCTTGAATACCGCTCATTGTTTCAATTCCCAAACTGGTAACAAGCTGTGGGCTTGTCCCAAAGGATCTGTCCCCAATTACAGGATTTTTAGGATTACTGTTTATATCAAGTACAGGTGCAAAATTCATATTAAGTCCAAAGGAGCTAATTTCATAGGCAATAGTGCTGCCTATATTATAGGATAGCTCTTCACTGTTTATTTTTCCAATTTCCTTGTTTGTAGGATATCTATTAAACTCCTTGGGCATTCTATCTACCCTACCCCCCTCCTGATCCAGGGATAAAAATAAGGGGATTTTATTTTTTGAATTGGCAGTTTTTATGCTGTTAACTAGTTCAAGCAATTGGGCTGCATTCTTTATACTCTTACCCATAAATATAAAACCACCAACATGATAGTCTTCGATCATTTTCTCTATGCTGGGATTAAAGGTTTCCCCTTCTACTCCAACAATAACCATCTGCCCAACCTTTTCCTCAATAGTCAACTTATCAATCTGTGCTTTTATTGCATCAGGCTCCTGTTTTGATGGCTCACTTAAATTAGGAGGGTTTTTACTTCCCATATTCTTATCCTCACTTCCATTATTGCCTAATAAATACATTCCAATCAAATATCCAATTAAAACAGATAATGCTATCAATACTATAACAACTATAACTTTTTTCTTACCCATGTAATTACCTCGTTTCTTAATATCTAACATCAAGTTCTCTTATTTTATTATTTCCAATTAGCTAGACATTTATCGATCCTAAAGCTAATCTTTTATCCCCTCAAAAACTAAGTATATTATACCAATTTTGTTTAATTGAAGAAAGTATATAGAAAACATTAATTGTTATTGCTTAAAGCTAAGTCAAACATCTATTGATACCTTACGCATTTATGGTAATATGAGTATAGCAAACAATTACTACTTACTATAGATTACCAATCTAAATTATTTAAAAATTTTGCAAGGGACTGATTACATGGACAAGAGTCAATATATGGTTAGCAATTATAAAATAATTGGAGATAAATTCAAGGATGAAAAAAAATTAGAACAAGCAATTGAATTCTATAGCAAGGCTTATAATTATAGGGATGGTTCTCATGACTTTGAGCTTCTTCTAAATATGGGGCTTGTATATGAGGAGCTTGAAGAATATAAACTAGCAGAGGAAAAATATCTAGAAGCACTGGATATCAACCAAGAAGATCCAAGCATATATTATTGTCTTGGAGTCCTATATGATGTTCAGGAAGATTACGAAAAGGCAATTGAGTATTATAAAAAATGTATTGAGCTTGAACCTGATTATGATAGAGCATACTTTTACATTGCAAATGCCTATGATGAGCTTGGGGATCTTCACAAGGCCATTGATTACTATAAGAAAACGGTTGCTTTAGCTCCAGATGATAAGGTTGCCTATGTGAATATGGGTGCAATATATGAGGAACTAGATGAAAATGCTCTGTCAATTGAAATGCTTAGGAAAAGCCTGGAGCTTGACCCAGAATACTATAGAGCTTTATTTAATATGGGAGTAGTTCATTATAAGCTTGGAAAATCAGCCGAAGCGATTGATTACTATAATGCTTCCATACAAAGCAATCCTAATTCCTCTGACAGCTTTTTAAATCTAAGTGCTGTTTACATTGATACTAGAGAACTTGAAAAGGCGATTGAACTCCTTAATAGAGCCATAGACTATAATTATGATATTGCAGATTTGTATTACAACAGAGGCTGCAGTTATTCTCTTTTAGGTATATTTGATAGGGCAATGGATGATATTATCCATTCAGTTGAGCTTGATCCTGATCTTGTTGATTATATGAAAACAGATCATGAAATTGATGGATTAAAACAACAGAGGTCGTTTATTGAGGTATTCGGAGAAATATAGTAAAGGTTATGATTCTGTTATGATTGGGGAAAAAATTATAATTTTTTAAACCTCCGGTGACAGACACCGGAGGTTTTTTTATATTTGAACTATTGAACCTTTTAACTCCTCTGCAAGTATATCCATAAAAACTTCATCATACTCCTTGTTTCCAATAATTTTTGATTTTCTTCTTCTTCCTATTTCCTTAAACCCACATTTCTCATATGCTTTTATAGCTCTTGCATTAAATGAATAAACCTCAAGCATTATATTTCTAATGTTAATAATGTTAAAACCGAAATCAAGTATTAACTTAATTGCTTCTGTGCCTATACCCATGTTCCAACAGCTTTTATCTCCAATGAATATACCCAGCTCTGCTCTTCTGTTTATTAAATCTATTTGCTTCAATCTGCAAGTTCCTACAGGTTCATCATTATCCTTTCTTATGATTAAAAAACCATATCCATTCTTGATTGTGCCTTCTACATTGCTTTTTTGCAGGTCATAGGTAATCATATTAGATGCATCGCCAGTATTTATTGACACATCCAGGTCGTTACTCCACTTTGCAATAATTTCCGAATCCTCCGGACTTATAGGAGATAGATAACAATTGTCTCCTACTAATTTTTTTAAGTATTTCATACTAACCACCTCAAATAATTATATTTGTGTTTAGGGTTTATATTACCTCTAAAAAACTAAAAGTTCTCTATTGCCTTTTATACAAAGCAAATACATAAACTACCCTAATGGGAATACTTTAAAGCTTGATTCTAAAGCCTTGTCTACCTCTTTTAATAATTCTCTTATAGGCAGCCTCTGTGGACACCTTTTTTCACACTTCTGGCATTGTGTACAGTCAGCTGGACTTCTCCACTTGGTTGCTTCTCTGTATAAAATTTTATAGGTCTCAAGGTCACCACCTATGTGATATTTATTATATATTGAAAAAATATCAGGTACCCTAATCCACACAGAACATGGTACACAGTATAAGCATCCTGTACATCCAATCTTCCTTGTTTTTTCATACTGCTCCTTTGCCTCTTTCACAAGCTTAAGTTCCTCATTTAACATGGAATCAGGATAGGAATCCTCTGCAACCCTTATATTCTCTTTTATTTGCTCTATAGTATTCATTCCACTAAGCAAAACAGATACCTCTGGGTGATTCCATATCCATCTTAGAGACCATTCTGCGGGAGTTCTCTCAATATGAGCTTTTTCCCATATCTTTGCTACTTCTCTTGGAGGAATTTCTGCTAGCTCTCCCCCTCTTAGAGGTTCCATTACTACTATACCAAGTCCTTTTGAAGCTGCATACTCAAGCCCCCTTTTACCGGCTTGATTATATTCATCTACATAATTATATTGAATTTGCACAAAGTCCCAACCATATATGTCTATAATCTCTTTGAACAACTCAAAATTATCATGGTAGGAAAACCCAACATGCTTTATTTTTCCTTCACTAATTTTTTTATCAAGAAACTTTAGTATACCCATATTGTAATACTTATCCCAAGAGTCTCTATTTACATGATGGAGAAGATAAAAATCAAAGCTGTCTGTTTCAAGCCTTGCAAGTTGTTCATTAAAGATTCTTTGAAACTCTGAGTATTCATTTATCTTCCAGGTTGGCATTTTGGTGGCAACCCTGACCTTATCCCTGTATCCATCCTTCAATGCCTTTGCAATAAGGGTTTCACTGCCACCTCTATGATAAAAATAAGCTGTATCCAAATAGTTAACGCCATTATCTATAGCATACCTTATTAGTTCAATTGACTTTTTTTCATCAATTCTCCCATCATCCTTATCTATAACAGGCATTCTCATTATGCCAAAACCTAGTGCAGATACATTAAAACCACATTTGCCAAACTTCCTGTACTGCATATGTTTTCCCTCCTACTAACTACATGTTCATAGGGTTATCTATATTTTACCATTATACCTCATATGTGTTCAAATTAACATTGGGGACGTTACATTTTTTACCTGATTATGTATATGATTATGTATATAAGAAATCAATTGTGGGAAAATACATGGAGTTAGTACTTGAATATGATGCAAATGGACTAATTAAAGATATAGAAATAAATAACATTGTATCAAACAGTAAATATTATACGAAAAGCTTAACTCCAGAGATTAGCACTGGTGAAAAATTTCTGCCACTATAAAAACAGTGATATATGTAAAGTGCTAGATACAAGACCTTCAAATAGTATTTCAAATCTTTTTTAAACTGGGTTTAAGCTAGTTGAAGAAAATGAAACATATAGCATGAATATAAGAAAAAATATATTGGATAACCTCTATTTTAAATTCCTTAAGATTACAGTAACCATATCTTCAGTGATGTTTATAAATTAGTAATAAACAAGCAAAATTCAAAAACCCAAGTGTGTTCACTTGAGTTTTTGAAAATAATTTATTATATTTGATAAGAGCTTATGAAATTTACCTTTTCTGGTTTACTACTTTCTCTTTTATAATTATCACATAGCATATAAGCCCAAGAATCATTGCAGGTACAGCTATAGTTTTCCCATTCTATATACCCATCCGTTGCGTCACAGCAAATCTGTCCATATCTTTTATCAATAAATGGACAGCCCATTATAACACCTCCTTACTAAAATATTTTTATGGTATATTATATGAATAAAATTAACCGATGTTGATTATTATACTTTGTAATAGTATATATTATATTCCATATTCTACCAAATATGCTACCTATATGTCAAGTTGTGCATCATACTTATTTATATACAATCTTCTCGTTTTTTTGTAGTCTTTCTATTTATTTCGCAATATGGATGGAACTTAAAAAGACCAGACAGAGGGAATTAATTATCCCTCTTGCCTGGTCTTTTGTTTCTTATAATATGACTACATCTTCTCGAAATCAGACTTTGATACTCCGCAAAGTGGGCAAACCCAATCCTCTGGAATGTTCTCAAAGCTTGTTCCTGGAGCTACTCCACTATCTGGATCACCTAATTCTGGGTCATAAACATAACCACATGCTGTACAAACATACTTATCCATAATGCTTACCTCCTTAAAATGATTTTAGGCATTTTGCCTATATTATTGATAGCAGATTAATGTTTTCAGATATTTCTCTGCTAAAATCACGTTTTTCCTCTATTGCTTTCTTTAGTGCAAATCCTTTTTTAGTGTCTCCAATTAATATTGCACCGCAAATAGAGTTATCCTTTATGAATAGCTTTGTATAAAGTCCATTATCGTACTTTATAACACTGCTGCCTTCGCTAATATCTCCAGTAGAGAATACATTTATGCCCATTACCTGGAGCATATTAGATGGAACTATCTCCTTATATCCTTCCCTTATACCTATAGCATTTAGCCCAGCGATTTTACCCTGTTCGGTAGCAACGGGCCAAATTCCATATACCATTCCATTATATTCTGCACAGTCTCCTGCAGCAAATATATCCTCATTGTTAGTTTTCATATATTTATCAACAACTATTCCCCTATTTACAGGAATATCTATATCCTTTGCAAGTGATAGATTACTCCTTATACCTGTTGAAACAATGACTAACTCAGCTTCTACCATTGTTCCACTGTTTAGCTCTATTCCACTTACAAGCCCTTCTCCAGAAATTTCTTTAACTCCATCTCCCTTATAAACAGTTATTCCATTATCATTAATTAGCTTTTCTAGTATTAAAGAACCTTCCTCGTCTAATTGTCTTGGCAAAAGTCTTGGAGCAGTCTCGATTATGGAAATATTAAAATCTCCACTGGACTTTAAACCCCATGCTGCTTCTATTCCAAGAAGTCCCCCTCCTATTATACCAACCTTTTTAACCTGGTTTTCTTTTATATGTCCTTGAATCTGCTTAATATCATGAATGTTTCTAACACTAAATACTCCCTTTAAATTTACATTAGGAAATGGTGGGATAAAATTATATCCTCCACTTGCAATTATAAGCCTATTATAGCTTAACACATCTCCATTATCCAGGGTTACTTCCTTGCTTGAGGAATTGATTTTTTCAACTGACCTTGAAGTTATAATATTAATATTCATATCCTCATACCAGCTTTGTTTATGTATATACAAATCCTCAAAATTTATATAGGAATTAATATATTTACTAAGCTTAATCCTGCTGTATGGATAATACTCTTCATCAGTTATGATGGAAATTTTTACTTCACTGTTACTCTTTCTTATAGTTTCAGCTGCTGTAAGACCTGCAATTCCTCCACCTATAATAGTTACTTTTTCCATGAAATCACCTCATCTCTATTATAATTTATTTTGGTACAACTTTCTATATTTTTTAATAAATTTTTTCTATGAATATTTATTATCCATCATTCATTATTATGGCAATAAAAATAGGTTGTACTTAATATTGAAAAAATATAAATTTTTGTAAATTAAATTTTTATGGTATAATTACTTATTCAAAACAATAATTATGAGGTGATATTGTGGGTGAAACAATAGTTGTCGAAAAAAAGCCACTGGAAAAGATTTCATACAGAAACGATGCTTTAAAAATACTTGCAATGGTAACAATGTTTATTGATCATGTTGGCTACATGTTTTTTCCTGGTCAAATGCTATATAGAACCATAGGTCGATTAGCCTTTCCCATATTTGCATACCAAATCGCAATAGGCTACTCTAAGACTTCCAATTTGAAAAAATATGTAGAGAGACTTTTTATATTTGCATTAATTACACAAATACCCTATTCATTTTTTAATTCTGAGCTAAGCTTTAATCCTCTTCATTTCAATGTATTGTTTATGTTTTTAGCAGCTATAGCTGTAGTTTATATTTATGATTTAGGGGTATTAAAAATTAAGAGTTTCATTGAAAGCAGAAATTATTTGAATGTTTT
>JARDZI010000435.1 GCA_029240935.1 Clostridiales bacterium | reverse complement strand
GTCATGGTTTGGAGAATATGATGAAAAGTTAATTGAAGAGATTGATTTTAAGATAAGGAAGAAGTAGCAAATATAAACATTAAAAACCGCCAACGGATAGTAACTACCTGCTGGCGGTTTGTTTTCTTGAATTTATTTCCAAATAAAACGAACGAATAAAAATTAAATTCGTATTATAAGGAGAAAATTGAATTAAACTTTAATGTCGAGGGCAAGGTAAGGCATGATGTAACACATTGGGCTAAATTAATACATAGTAAAGGAGAATTTATATGGTTTTACTATTTAAAAGGTTAGCGGCACTTCTAGCTGTTCCAGTTTTAGTTCTGACAATAGCAGCTGGCTGTTCAAACGGTATAAAATCACCAACTGTAAACACAACACCTGTATCAGATAAACCATCAGAAAACAATACGCCAGCAGCCTCTGATAAGCCTTCTGGAATCAGTACTGTCATAGTTTCAGAGCCTAAAAATAACTCAAGCAATGCACAAATTCAGAACGATTCACAGGAAGTACTTCTTAAAGTCATGATGAAGCTAGCACAGCAAGGAAAAATTATTAACTCTGAATTTGCTGTTAAGACAACAGTTATTGAGGATGTTGATAAAAAGCTTGGAAAATCTGATAAAGTAGAGTGGATTCCAGAAGCTAAGGGCAATTATGCAACCTACTCCAAACACAATGTGGTTTTTGGTTTTAACAAAGGTTCTCAAATATTTGAGGCTAGATCCTTTGACAACAACCTAAAAAACATATCTCTTTCCATGGTGAAGAAAGCTTATGGTACACCTGCATATGATGTAAAAGCCAAAGGTGAGGAGATTATTGGATATACAGCAGGACAGGAATTCAAAATACTTTTGGTTTTTAAAGCGCCTTCTAGCAGTAATGGCGATCCAGTTTTGGAGCATTACTCAGTTTTGTATCCTAGAGGTACTATTAATATGATGGCGGATGATCACGGCAGAGAGTGGTAGAGTGTAAATAAAAAATTGTTAAAGGGAGTATTAAAGATGAAAAGAAAGTTGACCAATGAAAGTAGTAATGAGCCTAAAATAAATATTATAAAGAAAAGCATAACTATAAGTGCTGTGGGCATTTTATGTGTCGCTGTCCTAAGTGGGTGCAGCAGTGCTAGCAATACTAGTAAAGCTGTCGTTAAATCAGAGAAGCAGATAGCAGTTATGGCAAACAATAATGAGCCAGTAAATAATGAAATAGCCTTAGAAAAGATGTATAGTATAAAAGGCATAAGAGTGATGGACTGGATAGATGAGAACACTGTACTTGTCATGAAAGAAAATTACCAATACCCACAAATTCAACATGACAGCAGCAAAGCATATCCTAAGAATTTCTATGAGTATGATATAAATACTCAGAATTTAAAGCTTATTGCAGGCTCTAATACTGATATGGCCTACGGGGTACTGTCTCCTGATAAGAAGCACATTTTTTATAAAGAGGGCATAGAATCTAATTTAACAGGATTTATATTGAACAGGGAAACAGGGCAAAAGGTGAAAGTCACTAATGTTGACAGTATCAGTTCTTCTGAAGGAATTTGGCTTGATAATAATACTGTAATATTCAGTGAATTTCCTCAAGGTGGAATATATACGGCTGATGTTAAAGGCAATGTTAAGCAAATAGAGAATACACCTAAAGGAATGACCTCTAATACAGCAAAAGCTTTAGATAAAGTTTATTACACATCAATTGACGGGAAGCTATATATGCAAAATATAAATGGAAAAGAAAACAAGTTTTTAAAAGACAACATAGTATGGCTAATACCATCACAGAATTCAGACAAGTTGATAATGGTTAAAAGAACAGAGAAAACAAAGATGGTCCTTGTTGTTACAGACCTTGAGGGTAATGAAAAGAAAGTCTTAGCTGAAGGGACACAAATCTTTGGAACAAACTGGTCCCCTGATCAATCGAAAATTGCTTATTCAACTGCAGCTGATAATAGCGGTAAAGCAGGATTATTTGTATCAGATATAAACACCGGAAAAACAGTACAGCTTTCAGGAGACGTTGGCCTTGCAGCAGACCCAGTAAGGTGGAGTCCTTCTGGAAAGAGGATTTTAACAACAAGTGCAACAATTGAAAACAATAAACCTGAGTTTGTAAGTTATATTATAAAGTTAAAGTAATTATTGAGTTTTAAGCTTCCATTTCAGAACAGATTAATCTTCTTGTGCAAAATGCTGCTATAGAGGCAACACAAGCATGGGAAATAAATTCAACAATGGAACAGATAGCAGGCACAACAAAAAGGTGGTACCAAAGCAGGTACCACCTTTTATTGTCTAATCTCAGGAGCAGTAACATTTTTCTCTAATTAGTCAATGACGATATCAATGACAATTTCCGCCAAGGATTATACCTTCTAAGACAGGCGCACCTGATGCTCCAGTCCTTGAATTATAAGGACGTACTACAACTCTTGAGTTTGGTAAAACCGATGCAGCAGTGGGAAGGTCTATCCTGACTGACCAGGTTGGAGGGTCTTCAGGAGTAGCAAATAACTCATTACCAAATACTCCAGTATTAGGTATTAGTATTTCACCTGTGTACTTATCAAAATTACCGAACACTGCTGGCTTAGGCAAGGTTGCCATGAGGCTTACTGATTGACCGCCTCTAGGGCCAAAGTTAACATAAGATGTTCCACCTGTTCCAAAGGGTACACGTCCTCGGGGCTGTAAAAGAGTACAGCAGGGGTAAGGTATGAAACCCGGAACACAGAGTACGTCACCTACAAATAATATGTTTGGATTTGTGATATGGGGG
>JARDZI010000081.1 GCA_029240935.1 Clostridiales bacterium | reverse complement strand
AATAAGTCATATGGCTGCCATTGTAATATTTGAGAAATCCGTATATAATGCCAATGTAAGAAAACAATGATAATTGTATCGATACAATATATTAAATTATTTTACGGAGGGAATAATATGGGGAATATTGTACCAAGGGTGGCAGCAATACATGATATGTCTGGTTTTGGACGCTGTTCGTTGACAGTAGTAATGCCCACACTATCATCAATGGGGATCCAGGTATGCCCATTACCTACTGCATTACTTAGCACCCATTCTGGAGGTTTTGGAAGATTTTCATTTCATGACTTTACAGATGGACTAGGTGAGTATGTGGAACATTGGAAAAGCTTAAACATAGGTTTTGATTGTATATACAGTGGGTTTCTAGGATCTCTGAAGCAGATTGATCTAATGCAGGACTTCATTAATGATTTCAAACAGGAAGGGCAATTGATTGTCATTGATCCTGTAATGGCGGATAGTGGAAGGCTTTATAGTACATATACCGAGGAAATGAAAAATAAAATGGGCCTTCTAGTAAAAAAGGCTGATATAGTTACTCCAAATCCTACTGAGGCATGCTTTCTTCTTGAGGAGTCCTATGGAAATGGAGTATTTAGCATAAAGGAAATGAAATCTATTTTAACACGCATTTCAGATATGGGGCCTGAAACAGTTGTTATTACAGGCTTCAAGGATGAAAATGGACAATATGCAAATATGGCATATAGCCGGGTAAAAAATATCTTCTGGAGAGTTGAATATGAAAATATACCTGTACAATATCCTGGGACAGGGGACATATTTACAAGTGTGCTTGCAGGGGGAATTATCAAGGGTGACAGTCTTCCTATTGCACTAGACAGGGCAACTCAGTTTTTATCACTGGCTGTTGAAACAACCTACGCATGCGGAACTCCAGCAAGAGAAGGTGTGCTGCTTGAAAAGGTTCTGGGCTGGCTTGGATTGGATTTAACTCAGTGCACATATAAAGAGGTGTAATCTTCATTTTTGTGCAATCACAACAACATTGTAGTGGCAGGTCTCTGCGCCTGCCTGGGGCATAAGCATCTTTGATGATGCTATCTGTTCCTTATCTAAGTACCCAATGCAGGCATGAAAACCTGTCACTATGATAAACTTTTGTGCAGTAATACTGGCATAGAAATTAAAAAGTAGTAATTAAGGAGGCAATAAAATGAATAGGTCATACTCAAATCAAAAAAAATTCTCTACACGTACAATAGTTTTTATAGGCATGTTTGGGGCTCTATGCTATGTTTCCCTTTACTTTAAAATTCCTATTCCATCACCTGTTGGGAAACCATTTTTACACATGGGTAATATGTTTGTTATTTTAGCAGCCTTACTGTTTAATGGAGTAATTGGAGGAGCTTCTGGTTCCATAGGAATGGGCCTGTTCGATATTTTAAATGGCTATGCATCAAGCTCTCCTAAAACCTTTATACTTAAGTTCGGTATAGGAATGGTAACAGGAAAGATTGCATCAAAGAAGAACAGGGAGTCCTTGAAATCACCTGTAAGGTGGATTATTATAGCATCAGTATTGTTTTTTATAGCAGGGATATTGCTTTTAATTCTTTCAGTAATTAGGGGTAATGAAATTGCCATATTGGGAATTGAAAAGAAGCTTGTCATTAATCCAGTTTTATATATTTTTTCACTTATACTTGGTATTGCATTGGGAGCTGCAGGTATAGCTGCTAAGAAATATTCTATTAATATTCAATATGCAATAATCGCTGCAGTTGGAGGTATTGCATTTAATCTGGTAGGAGAGTTCATCTTTGGTGTACTTACTCTTTTAATTGCAGGCAGCGGCTTATATCCTGCAGTTTTAACTTCAGGTGTAAGCCTTCCTGCAACATTAATCAATGGTACATTTTCAATAATTGCAGCTGTGGCTTTGTATGTTCCACTTTCGAGGGCACTGTCTAAATGAGGAATGGCAGCCATATGACTTATTACTTATTTTAAATAAGTAATAAGTCATATGGCTGCCATTTATATTAGCTTAGTTTTCGAGCAATATCATAACACAAATTGCAGGGTGAATAATAATCTGTTAATTCCACAGTTATTCCTTGTTGTTTAGCTAATTCACAAATACCTACAATGCCTTGGTTAATCAAAGCTGACATTATTGGATTTTTATATGGATCATAGCTGGAGATAATATCAATAATGCTGTTTTTGTATATGTTTCCAATTGGAAATGCACATATTATTACATCTCCATTAGGGTTGATTGAAATACCTTGAACCTCATCCAGCCTTGTTGTGTATGGCGCTTGTCCACACCTAAAACTCGTGTCGATAGGATATTTTTGATAAAACTCCGACAAATATATGTTCGCATTTCCAGCAGGAAAAATATTGTTCCCTTCTGAAACAGGAATTTTTAAATCTGAAAAGAAATTAAGACATTTTTCTGTAGCTGCATTGTATTTGTTTGGGTGTTCACGATTTACGACCCATGCTGGATGTAGTTCAAAGCATTCAAAATCCATGTCACACAAGGCTTTAGCAAAAACATATTGATGTTCAAGTGATAAAAATTCACTATGAAATGTGTCAACTGAAAGCAATATATTATTTACACCGCTTTCCTTAAGCATTTTGGAAACAGCAATTGTTTTGATTTGGTCTTTTGAAAAACAACCATTAGTAATAATCTGCCTTTTCAAAATACCACACTCAGTTGCTGTTTTGTGTATCTCACAAACAGTATCCGAGTACAACAAAGGTTCACCACCAAAGGTCATCAAGGAATCCACATTAAAATGCTTGGTAATGTCCTTTATGACTCTTATGGCCACATCCGTATCAACATGATCAGATGAACAGACTTTACCAATTGAACAATGCTTACAGTTGCTTGTACAGGAATGAGTTACTGCAAATTCAATTCGCTCTATTGCCGGTATATATTTATTAATTATTTTCATTATCTGTACTCCTTTATTATTTAATTTGGAAAAGACAGTATAATTATAACTGTGGCAATTACTAATTTATCTCAGCACAATCTACCAACAGCTTACAACAATTGTACTGAATAGTTACTTTGAAAGATTCTCATTTAAGCTACTTTCCTTTACAAAGGTTATATAACAATCTCTGGTAAATATAGATTTATCATACCATGTTATAATAACATAATCTAGAAAAAATACTCTCTTATGATAAGGATATGAGACAACCAACTCATATCTTTAAAGGCTACCATTGTGTACATAATAACAAATATTGTATTATATATAGTAGGTATTATTAATTTTGAAACATGCCAAGCACCATATGCATAGACAGGCTTGGTAAGAGTATTATCTTCTATAACTATAGGAGGGAAAACAAAAGGAAGAATATCTAGATAAATTCAGAAAAATACAATTTGATTCTTATTTTAAAGGTGCTAAGTGGTTTAGTATAAAGTTCTTGGGTGGTGCAACTAGAGATTATTTTTTTGTACTTAAGACTTAACATATACACATAGTAGAAACTTCATGGAAAGATAGTTTTTTATTCCACAGTTTTTAATGAATAAGTAATAAGTCATATGGCTGCCATTATAAGGGGTGAAATCATGGAAAAGATATTTTGTACATCGGGAATAAATAATTGTGGTGGGCGATGCATAATTAAAGCTCATGTTCAGGATGGAAAAATTATTAAATTATCTACTGATGCCAGTAATAGGGAGGATGGGCTTGCTCCACTTACCTACTGTGCAAAAGGCACTGCATATGTTGATACTTTTATAAATGATAATAGATTAAAATACCCAATGAAGAGAATCGGAAAAAGGGGAGAGGGGAAATTCGCCAGAATAACCTGGGAGGAAGCCATAAATACAATCATAACTGAGTGGAAAAGAATAAAGAGCACCTATGGTGTACAATCCAGATATGTAAATTATGCAACAGGTATTCAAGGATTAATGCGAGGAAATACCCTTGCAAAAAGATTGCTTGCTTTAGATGGCGGATTCCTTGATAGTTATGGCAGCTACAGCACAGCATGCACAAGCTTTGCAACACCATATACCTATGGAACCAATCTTACAGGGAACACCCTGGAGGATTGGGTGAATTCAAAACTAATCATCCTCTGGGGGCATAATCCTGCTGAAACCAGGTTTGGTACTACATTGTATTATTTGAAAAAAGCAAAGGATGCAGGAGTAAAAATCATAGTTGTTGATCCTCGCTATACAGATACTGCAAGGGGATTTTCAGATGAGTGGATTGGATTAAGACCTGGAACAGACAGCGCTCTTATGGATGGGATAGCCTATACAATTTATACAGAGGGTCTGCAGGATCAGGTATTTATGAATAAATACTGCATTGGTTTTGATAGTGAACATATGCCAGAGGGAATTGAGGGGAAGGAAAGCTACATTTCCTATATATTAGGCGAAAAGGATGGTATAGAGAAAACTCCCAAGTGGGCCGAGGGAATCACAGGAGTTAGGTCAGAGGTTATTATAAAATTAGCAAGGGAATATGCAACCAGCAAACCTGCTGCACTAATTCAGGGCTGGGGACCCCAGCGTCATGCTAATGGAGAGCAATCTGTAAGGAGCGGCACCATGCTGGCATGTCTTACAGGAAATGTTGGTATATCCGGGGGATGGGCCAGTGGCTTTGGGGCAGTAAATCGCCATAGGAATCCGGTTTTTCCACTTCCTCAAAATCCTTACAAGGGAAAGATTCCTACCTTTCTATGGACGGATGGCATAATTAGGGGTACTGAGATGACCTCTGAAATAGATAGAATAACTGGAGTAGATAAACTGGGTTCCGATATTAAGATGATTATTAATATTGGGGGAAATGCACTTGTAAATCAGCATTCTGATATAAACAGGACTATGGAGATTTTAAGTGACACCTCTAAATGCGAGTTTATTTTATGTTCAGATCTGTTTATTACACCCAGTGCTAAGTTTGCAGATATATTGCTTCCCGGAACATCAATGTTTGAGGGTGAGAATATTACAATGCCATGGCAATATGGTGATTTTCTGTTATTTAATCAGAGGGTTATTGAACCTCTTTATGAATGCCGCTTTGAATATGATTGGCTACGTGAAGTAGCAGAGGGCTTGAACTTAAGGTCAGCCTTTACACAAGGCAATGAAACTGTTCATGAATGGCTGAAAGGTTTATATGAAAACTTAAGAGAGCATGAGAGGGAGCTGCCGGAATTTGAAGTCTTTGCAGCTGAGGGAGGATATAAATACAAAAATAACCCGACTATAATAGCCTTTAAAAAGCAAATAGAGGATCCGGAAAAGCATCCCTTTCCTACTCCCTCAGGAAAGATTGAAATTTTCTCAGAAAGCTTATACAGAATGAACAAACCTGAGGATATTCCTGCTGTTCCTAAGTATGTTTCAGCCTTTGAAGGTTTGGATGATCCATTAAAGGGAAAGTATCCACTGCAGCTTATAGGGTATCATACTAAAAGACGTACCCACTCAACCCATGACAATAATGAAAAGTTGGAGAAAATAGATAAACAGCAAATATGGATCAATGTGAAGGATGCAGAGGAGCGAAATATTAAGGATGGAGACATGGTGGAGGTGTGGAATGATCGGGGTAAAATACATATTCCTGCCTTTGTCACTACAAGAATAATTGAAGGCGTTGCTGCAATACCCCAGGGGGCATGGTTTACACCTGGTGCTGATGGTATTGATAAGCGAGGCTCCATCAATGTGTTAACAACATCAAAGCCAACACCACTAGCAAAGGGAAATCCTCAACACTCCAATCTCGTAAATGTAAGATTGTTATAAGATGTTAGGTTGTGATGTGGCGGTCACCTCACAGGCACCCCACATCTATAGAAGGGAGATTTTTAATATGCCTATGATAATAGTCCGAAATGATATAACTAAAATGCCTGTGGATGCTGTTGTAAATGCAGCAAACTCGGCATTAAAAATGGGTGGCGGAGTTTGCGGCGCTATATTTGCTGCAGCAGGTGCTGAAAAGCTCCAGTCGGAATGTGACAGAATTGGGGGCTGTAATGTTGGTGAAGCAGTCATCACAAAGGGTTACAACCTGAAAGCAAAATATATTATTCATACGGTTGGTCCAATATGGAAGGGTGGTAATTCAGATGAGGAAAAGCTTTTACATAATTGCTATACAAATTCCATGCTTCTTGCCCTTCAAAACAATTTGAAATCTATTGCCTTCCCACTGATATCATCCGGAATCTATGGCTACCCTAAGGACAAGGCACTTCAAAGTGCAATTTCTGCAATCGGAGAATTTCTATTAGACCACGAAATGACGGTTTATTTAGTTGTCTATGATAAAAAAGCCTTTGTTTTAAGTGAAAAACTTTTTTCCTCAATTGGGAAATATATTGATGACAACTATGTTGAAGAGCACAGCATTAGTGAACAGGGCCGAAATATAGAAAACTTTGAATATATGCAAGAGCCTTGCTTATATAAGGAGTCTGTTGTTTATAATAAAACTTACATTGGAAAGCCAAGCCTGAAGGATGCAATAAGTCACCTTGATGAATCTTTTTCACAGATGCTGCTGGGGTTAATTGATGAAAAGGGAATGACAGATGTGCAAACCTATAAGAGGGCAAATATAGATCGCAAGCTTTTTTCTAAAATACGTAATGACAAGAGCTATAATCCCAGCAAGATTACCTCCATAGCATTTGCAATAGCTCTAAGACTGAACCTGGATGAAACCCTAGATCTGCTGGGCAAAGCAGGATACACACTTTCCCACAGCAATGAATTCGATATTATTATCGAGTATTTCATCCGTGAAGGTAATTACAATATATTTGAGATAAATGAGGCATTGTTTGCTTTTGATCAAGCCACACTTGAATGAGGAATGGCAGCCATATGACTTATTACTTATTCATGAATAACCATTATAAATGTCGCTTTCAAAGCGACCAATGACCATCTGTAAATTGTTATCCTAGTATCATAAAGTAAAGGGAGGATAACAATATGAAAACAAATATTACAGAATTAGTATTTATTCTTGACAGAAGTGGTTCAATGTCAGGGCTGGAATCTGACACAATAGGTGGCTACAATGCTATGCTTAAAAAACAAAGGTTGGAGCAGGGTGAAGCGGTTGTTACTACGGTACTTTTTGATGATAATTATCAGCTCCTTCATGACAGAATAAACATTAAAGGTGTCAGCTTAATAACAGAAAGGGACTATTTTGTCCGTGGTGCAACAGCACTTTTAGATGCAATCGGCAAGACTATTCAAAAGATCGGAAATGCACATAAGCACACTATTGAAGATCAGCGTCCAGACAAGACAATTTTTGTTATAACAACTGATGGTATGGAAAATTCTAGTTGTGAATATAGCTATGAAAAAATTAGAAAAATGGTTGAAAAAGAGAAGGAAAAATACGGATGGGAATTTATCTTTTTAGGTGCCAATATTGACGCAATTTCTACTGCTGCAAAATTTGGAATCACATCGGATAGAGCTGCTAATTATAATGCAGATAGTAAAGGGACGATATTGAATTATGAAGCAGTTAGCTGTGCTGTTAGTGAGCTTAGAGTGAGTGGAAAGATAAATGATGAGTGGAAGGCTGAGATTGAGGAGGATTTTGTTAGAAGAGGGAAGAAGGGTTAAAAAGAAAAAAGAGAAGAATGGCAGCCATATGACTTATTACTTTTGTTAGAATAAGTAATAAGTCATATGGCTGCCATTCCTCATTTTTGTTTAAGAATTAAGTATGAGGTTGTTTTTATTAAAAGCTTAATGTTATTATGAAAAAGATAGAATACTGGTTGATAAAGATTACTTATATGAGGTGAAAAAAGTGATGAATACAGTAAAAGAAATGAGAATTGAAACAGATAGATTAATTATTAGACCCTATATTGAGAATGATTTATCAGAATCTTTTCAATTAATGCAGAGCAAACAATTGTTTAAATACATCAATATGGAAGTTATGTCCTTTGAAGAGTATAAAGGGTTATTTAAATGGTTGATTAATTCTTATAAAACTGGCTTTGATAGTGATTTTAAATATTCCTTTGCAATCTTTTTAAAAGAGACAGGTAAGTTTATTGGTTGGTGTGGAGTTGGGATTTTGGATTGCTTCTATCCGGAAAAGGAGATATATTACCTGATTGGACAAGATTATTGGGGAAATGGATATGCTACCGAAGCCATGACTGCATTGGTTCACTATTGTTTTAATACAATGGGACTTAATAGAATCATTGCTTTAGCAAAGCCAGAAAATATAGCTTCAAATAGAGTAATACAAAAGCTCAGGTTTAAATTTGAACACTTTGTTAGTGGCCTTCCTGAAGAATTTGCTTTTTATAATGGGGAACCATACTATTCTCTTACAAAAGAAGAATATCTAGAAATGACAAGGTGTTTGTAAAATACTAAAGCAGAAAGGAAATTTCATATGTTTAAAAATATTTGATAATAATACCCTTATTTCCATATATAGATGGTTATGTTACAATATAACTGATAGAAACGGAAGGGGTACTGCTTTATGAGAAAATATGTTATATATGCGTAGCAGAGGCTATTGCATAAGGGTTAATGATTAAAAACATGAAATAGTCTTTGCTCAATCCTAAGATGAAATTGTATTTAGGAGGAGCATATAATGAGCTATATTAAAGCAACAGATGTATTGCCAGAGGAAATTTTGGATTTGATTCAAAAATACGTTGAGGGTGAATATATTTATATTCCCAAAAAGGAATGCAATAGAAAGGCATGGGGAGAAACTACCAAAAGCAAAGAGGAAACTTCTGATAGAAATTTATATATTTATAAGAAACACCGAGAAGGTATATCTATAAAAGCTCTTTCAGAAATATATTATTTATCTCCCAAAAGTATACAAAGAATAATTTTAAAAATAAAAAGAGAAGTTCAATAAAAAAATGTGGCATAAGCAAAATGCTGAATGGTACATGCCAAATAAACAGTAATAATTCATATGGCTGACATATAGGTGTCAGCCATTGTATTTTATAATTTAATAATAAAACTTTTAATAACTTTTGAATGTAAAGGAGAGGTATAAGTGGAGAAAATGAGAGTTAAGGCAAATGGAGTAGAACTTGAAGTAAATCAGTACCCTAAAAATGGACAAACAGTTGTGTTCTTGCATTTTTCATCAGGAAATTTAGCTCAATGGAATGGAATTATACCCTATTTTCTTGATAGTTACCATGTAGTTACATTGGATCTTAGAGGACATGGAAAATCAGAAAAGCCAAAGAGTGGATATACTATAGACAATATGGCAAGAGATGTTATAGAGGTAATGAACGAATTAGAAATAGATAGAGCACATATAGTAGGAAGCTCTTTAGGGGGAGAAATTGCAGCAAGCCTTGGAGCGAACTTTCCAGAGAGGATAGTATCTATTGTAACAGAGGGTGCAATTCAGAATTATTTTGGAAAAAATGGTGTATGTGATATACCTGAAAAAGAAATAGCATTAAAAAAAGTAGAACTTCGTACAAATAGAGCAAAGAAGATAATGCCTGTTTTTGATTCCATAACTAAAAAAGTAGAGACAGAGAAGAAGAATTATGCGGAATGGGGCGTTATGTGGAATCAAGGAATGGAGGAATTTGAAATATATGATAGTCTAGAAACACAGGATGGGAAATATACATCTAGCTGTCCTAATTGGGTAATAGATGAGTATCTAGAAGATTTCTGGGATAAAAAGTTTGAAAAGTATTTTGAAAAAATAATCTGTCCTGTCTTAATAATACCTAGTGAAGAAGAATGGAAGTCAAGGGAGATAAAGGCAGGCATAGAAAATTTCCAAAATCATTTGAAGTCAAGCAAAGTCGTGATTATTCCAGGAGGATTCCATGCATATGTTGCATTACAGTATCCCCAGGAATTTAGTAGAGAGCTTCTAGAATTCTACAAGGGTATGAATAAGTAATAAGTCATATGGCTGCCATTTCTCTTTTGTTGTATAATAGTATCATACTAAAAATTTTAGGAAGAGGGTAAAATAGAGACATGAAAAGTATAAATGAAATTTTTAGTGATTATGATGCAGGGGATAACTTAAATACTGCGATTGTAGAAGAGGTAGTTTTAAAAAAAGGAACCAAAACCCTGGAAATGAGAATTAGCTCTGATAAATATATTGAAGCGGGAGAATTAGAAAGCTTTAATATGTTTATAAGAGAAAGATTTGCATTAGAAGATTCTATAATCACTGTAGAGTATGCTGTAGGAATGGATAAAAAGCCCATGGGAGAGGAATTGAAGAATATTGTATTGAACGTGGCAGATAAATATCCTGCCCTAAAAGCTGTGCTTAATAACAGTGAGGTTGAAGTAGCTGACAATATCGTAAATTTTAATTTTAAAGTTCCGGTATCAGACATTCTTAAATCCATGGATTTTGATAAAAAAATAAACAAGGACCTAAGGAACCTGTGTGGAGCAGAATATAAAGTTAATTTTGTTGATAAAGTAAGTCCTGAAGAATTAATGAGGCTGCAAGAGGAGACACATGGAAGTGAAATGCTGTCTGCTCGAAAGGAAGTTATGGCAACTTCAAGCAATAATGAACCAAAATTCTCTAACCCAGCTTCAGAGAATAAACAGGAAACAAAAGCAGAAGCCGGTGGGAAAAAAGCAGATCCATCCTTGATATTTGGCAGAAGCACCAAGATTAGGGAATCTATTATAAAAATCACTGACATTACACCTGATGAGGGAAAGATAGCTATTGAAGGTGAAATATCCAATATAGAATCAAAGGAATTAAGAAGCGGCAAAATATTGGTTTCCTTTGATATATATGACGGCTCAAGCTCTATAACCTGTAAGTCCTTCTTGAAGGCTGGTGAAGACCTTGAGGTATTATCCAGACTTGAAAAGGCTAAGGCTGTCAGGATTTCAGGAAATTCAAGCTATAGCAGTTTTTCTGAGGAAGTTGAGGTTATTGCAAATATTATAATAGAAATACCAGGCAGAAGGAAGATTATTAGGCAGGACAATGCAGAGGTGAAGAGGGTAGAGCTTCACATGCATACACAAATGAGTCAGATGGATGCTATAACCAGTGCCACTGATTTGATTAATAGGGCCATGAGCTGGGGCATGAAATCCATTGCCATAACGGATCATGGAGTGGTCCAGTCCTTTCCTGAAGCTCATAAGCTATTAGGAAGAGATAATCCTAATATGAAGATTCTGTATGGAGTGGAGGCCTATTTGGCACCAGATAAAAAGCCCTCTGTAACAAACCCAAAGGGACAGAGTATTGATACCACCTATTGTGTGCTGGATTTGGAAACCACAGGTTTTTCAGCAGTAACTGAAAAGATTACGGAAATCGGCATCATGAAACTAGAGGGTGGAAAGGTAATAGACAAATTCAGTTGTTTTGTAAATCCTGAAAAACCCATTCCACAAAGGGTTGTGGAGGTTACTAATATAAATGATGATATGGTAAAGGATGCAGAAACCATAGAAAAGGTATTTCCTAAAATGCTTGATTTTATTAATGGGAGCGTGTTGGTTGCACATAATGCGGCCTTTGATGTAGGCTTCTTAAAACATAATGCTGGTGTTTTAGGCTATGACTTTGATTTTACATACCTGGATACCTTGTCCTTGGCACAGGAGGTATTCCCTGATTTTAAAACCTATAAATTAGGAAGAATTGCTAAAAACCTCGGCATAAAGGTGGAGGTTGCTCATAGAGCCTTAGATGACGTGGACACCACTGTTAAGGTGTTTAATATAATGCTTGAAAAACTGAAGGAAAGGGGAGCTAAAACCCTTGAGGATATAGATATATATGGTTCTGACGAAGAAGCATTGAAGGTGGAGTACAAAAAGCTTAGAACCTATCATGCAATAATATTCGCAAAGGATTATGCAGGCCTAAAGAATTTATACAGGCTGGTTTCCTACTCTAATTTAGATTATTTTTATAAAAAGCCTCGTATATTAAAGAGCCTCTATAAAAAATATTCTGAAGGCCTAATTATTGGCAGTGCCTGTAGTGAAGGGGAGTTGTATCAGGCTATACTCCTGGGAAAATCCGAGGAAGAAATTGAAGCAATTGCAGGATATTATGATTATTTGGAAATCCAACCTCTAGGAAATAATGAATATTTGGTAAGGACAGAGCAGGTGCCTGATAGAGAATATCTAAAGTCAATCAATAGAAAAATTATAGCCCTTGGAGAAAAATTAAATAAGCCTGTAGTGGCCACGGGAGATGTTCATTTCATGGATCCTGAGGATGAGATATA
>JARDZI010000434.1 GCA_029240935.1 Clostridiales bacterium | reverse complement strand
TCCCTTGTTGATACCTGGATAGGAAAGGTCCCTTATTTCAACAGGAAGGTTTATAATAACATTTTTAAGGCCGAGTTTAGGTATATTCTCAAGCTTATTTTCGAAGGCTAGTGGATGTAAATTAACTATAAAGGTAAGGCCTGGATATTGCTTTCTAACCCTGGATATTATATCTGTTAAGGTATCATAATATACATCCTCATCAATATTTTTGGGTTTTAAATCTATGGAAAATCCTATAAAGTATTCATTTTTATTATATCTCTCTGCCAATTCCATAAGCATCTGTGCAAAGTACATTCTTTCAGTGTCATTTGAGAATATGGAGGCGATGCTGGAGTCCTCTGAAATCCCTGGACCGGAGGTTAATTCTATAAAATAATTTATTTTATTTCCCTCTAGCTTTAAGGAGTTTTCATTTAGCTTCTTTAATAACTTAAAGCTGGTGTTATAGTTGTTATCTGCCCTTCTAACACCTTCTGACTGCAGGACAACCATGTTAAAGTTTGTTTCATTTATCATTTTTAAATTTAACTCTTCAAGACTTTTAATAGTTACAGCCTTAATATCCTCACTGAACTTTGGATTCAGCACATCCTGTTCCTGTTTAGGAGTTTGCTTTTCAATAGTGTTATTATGGGCTGAACCTTCTATTATAATTTTCCCGCAGGATATGAGCATTATTGAGATTATTAATAAGTATATAAAAATTTTCTTCAACTGTATTCCTCCTGTCTTTAGTATTATAGCATAAAGGGCTTTAAATATTACCTTTATATTATTTACGAAATTGGCAAGAAATAGTTTCATAAATTGTTAAGAAAAATTATATTTTATTATGATAAAAATCACATAAACAGAGAATATAGTATGTTATTATTAAAATGAAAATAAATGGAGGTGTAAATTATATGGCAATTAGAAAGATAGTTAATATAGACGAGAGTAAATGTAACGGATGTGGACTGTGTATACCAAACTGTGTAGAAGGTGCACTTAAAATTATTGATGGTAAGGCTAGACTTATAAGTGAAATATACTGTGATGGACTTGGGGCATGTCTTGGCCATTGTCCACAGGATGCTATAACTGTAATTGAAAGAGATGCAGATGAGTTTGATGAAAAGGCTGTGGAAGAATTCTTAGCATCAGAAAAACAGGAAAATGAACATAAGTGCCATGGTGGACATCATCATGATGCTGGACATAACTGCCAGAGAGAACATAAACATGCTCATAATACTGGATGTCCTGGAAGTCAAATGAGACAGTTTAGCGCTTCAAAGGAAGAGGATAGTGATGTTAGGGTATCATCAAAGCTGAGACAATGGCCTGTACAGCTGGCATTGGTTCCTCCAGATGCACCATATTTAGAAGGCGCAGACCTACTTGTTACAGCTGATTGTGTGCCATTTGCATATGGCAACTATCACAATGATTTCTTGAAAGGAAAGGCAGTTGTAGTTGGATGTCCTAAGCTTGATGACACACAGCTATATGTAGAAAGGCTAGAGGCAATGATTAGAGCAAACAATCTAAACAGCATTACTGTTCTTAGAATGGAAGTACCCTGCTGTGGAGGAATTGCATATGCAGCCCAAATGGCAAGGGACAATGCAGGTGTAAATGTACCTATTAATGTTGTTACTATTGGAGTTGAGGGAAATATTAAGAAGAGTGAATTGGTTTAGAATATATTAGTGGGGTAATGCGTTGTAAATCAAGACCTATGCAATAATATTGCATAGGTCTTGATTTGTTTTACCAAATATTTATGAGTATAAAAAATCTGTAATTTTAGAAAATATGTATAGTGAGGTGAATTACATGAAGAAAAAAATTCTTTCTTTAGTGTTAGTTTTTATGATGATGGCACCTGCTGTACTGGCACAGACAACATATATAGTACGGTCTGGAGACAGTATGTGGAGGATTGCAGTAAAGTATCAGGTTGGAGTAAGTGAGATAATTCAAGCAAATCCACAGATTAAGAATCCTTCATTGATATATCCAGGGCAAAAGCTTACTATTCCAACAAATAATGATATTAAGGCGTTGGAGACTGAGGTTGTAAGGCTTACAAATGTTGAAAGATCAAAAAATGGTCTTCCAGCATTAACTCAGAACTGGGAGTTATCAAGGGTTGCAAGGTACAAATCAGCAGATATGGCAAACAAGGGCTATTTTGCACATCAATCTCCAACATATGGTTCACCATTTACTATGATGCAGAACTTTGGAATAAGGTTCTCAGCAGCAGGTGAAAATATTGCATATGGACAGAGAACACCCCAGGAGGTTGTAACGGCTTGGATGAACTCTCCTGGACATAGGGCGAATATTTTGAGTAGATCCTATAGTCAAATTGGTGTTGGGCTTGCAAGAAACAAAAATGGAACTGCATATTGGACACAGATGTTTATACAGCCAACAAACAGGTAGAAAAGCACAAACCCTCGAGGGTCAGTAAGACTGCTTCTCTCGAGGGTTTGACATTTTCATAACAATCATTGTTTAATCTAATTATCAATTGTATAATAGTAATAATTAAAATAAAAAATATACACAATATGTGGAAGCTATAATGGTAATAATTGCGAGAGAAGGATAAGGCATGGGAAATATAATTACTGTGTTAGTTGTAGATGATTCTACCTTTGCGAGAAGAATGATGAAAAATTTTCTTGTTGAGGTTGCAGATCGTTTTAAAATAAAGCTAGTTATTATAGAGGGTAAAAATGGAGTGGAGGCGGTTAATCTATACGATGTACATAAGCCACACTTAGTTTTTATGGATATTGTGATG
>JARDZI010000433.1 GCA_029240935.1 Clostridiales bacterium | reverse complement strand
ATAGCTTCCATTCCGCCACTAGTTATTACTATATTGTCTGATTTCGCGCTCACTCCTTTTGGAGCTAACAAATCATTTACTACAACATCCCTGAGGTCCTTTATCCCAACTACAGGTCCATACTGTAGGGCTTCAAAGCCTCTTTTTTCTGTTCTCATAATATCATTGGTTATTTCGCGGATAATATCAACCGGAAGTGCCTCTTTGGCTGGTGCACCTCCTCCAAAAGAAATAATTTCAGGATCATTCATTGCTCCAAACAACCTTTTTACTATAGCTGCCGAATTTTCCATACTATTAATACGTTCTGCAAATTTTGACATATTCCCACCTTCTATTTAGTTTAATTATTTATAATACAGTTATTGTTAATTTATCACAAGTTTGTACTAAAGTCTACAGAACTTTGCTATAATAATTCCTCTAAAAATCTCTAATACAATAAACTAATGTATGTTTCTATTTATTTATTCTTAAACTTCCCAAGCTTCTCATGCAACACCTTGTAAAGGCATTTCTTAAAGTTTTCATCCTGTTCTCTTGTTCTCTTTGAAGGACCTTTTGTTTTGCCTCCAAGCTTTCTGACTTTGTCACTGATGTATCTTGATTGAAGCAAGCTGTCAATATTGGTTTTATTTATAAAAAATCCTGCAGTATGAATTACAGCTGAAGCTTTATTCAAGACAAGGCTTGCCAAACCATAGTCCTGCGTTACTAATATGTCATCTTCCTTAAAAATCTGTACGATTTTATAGTCTACAGAATCCCTTCCCTGCTCAACTATAATAATCTGATGGTCACTCACAATATAATGGTCCATATCTACAACAATAATGAGCTCAATCCCAAATTCATTTGCAGCTGTCTCACATATTTCCTTTACCCGCTGAGGACATGCATCTCCATCTATAATAATTCGCATGAAAAAATCTCCTTTTTAATTTAAATTATGACATAATACACATAAATGTTAAACAATAAATAAAATTAAGCTCAGTTTATTTTTATACTGAGCTTAATTAATTAATTTTTATTTTCAAAAACTCCAAAGACCAAAGGTTGTTTATTTTGCACCATTATTTTACCCTTGGCAATAACTGTGTCGACATCAAGATTTTCATCCAACAAACACAAATCAGCATCCATTCCTTTTTCAATTCTTCCCTTGGTTTGCAGCTTTAAAATTTTTGCAGGATTACATGTGATTGCCCTTAATGCAATTTCAAGAGGGATATTTTCAAAATTCACACATTCCTTCATTGCTTTAATTAAACATGTTGATTTTCCTATACCTATGCCCACATATTCCTTTTTTTCATTGAATATAGGTAGACTTCCTTGACCATCAGAAGACAAAGTGAATTTGTCGTGACTCACTCCTTCCTCCAGCAATCTTTTCAAACCCTTGCTGAATCGTATCTCACCATCAGTTTCCTCCCAGAAGTCTGGATCTTCGCTTCCTGTAAAATCTATATAGCCTCCATTTTTGGCATAATTAACACATTCCTCAAAGAGTTCGGGATTTCTGTTTACATGAGTAGGAAGGAATTGAGCAACAGGAATTTCTGTTTCCGTTATAGCCTTTCTCAATAAATCTATTTTTCTACGTCCGTCTCCTAAATGTATGTTTATAATACCTGCCTTTCCTGAAAGCATACCAGCAACTCTTGCGTCAGAGACTGCTCTTACAAATTCTTCAAATGTCGGCTGTGATGAACGGTGGTCAGATATGGCTATCTCTCCAATACCTATAATTTTATCCACAACCATTATATCCTTCATAATTTCACCAGTTATAGTCTTCAGAGGAATTCTGTAAGAACCTGTATATATGTACGTAGTAATTCCTTCTTCATCCAATCCCCTTGCTTTTGCCAAAAGAGATACCATATCCCTTGCTACACCATCGGTTCCCAGACAACCTACAACTGTGGTAACTCCTGCAGTTGTAATACCTGACAATGTGGCTTCAGGTGTCCTTGTTGAAAATCCTCCTTCACCGCCGCCTCCCATAATATGTACATGTGAGTCAATAAATCCCGGAGTAAGCTTCTTGCCTTCTGCATTAATTTCAACTATATCAACAGAATTTGATTCAATTTTTATACTGTCCCCAACTGCTGCTATTTTGCCTCCTATCAGAAGCACATCAGTCTTACCTGCATGTTCAGGAGTATATACATCTGCATTTTTTATAATTATTATCATAACTCCTCCAATATTTTCATAAAGTTTTGCTAATTTTTATTAATATAATCATATGTTTAATTTATTCAATATATAGATGTCTTTTCTTATATGTTGCATTAATGGAAGTTCAGTTCTAACTTTTTTTACATAATCTAAATCAATTTCCTGAATAATGTATCCTTCTTTTTCATCCATTTTGTTTACAACGTTCCCCCATGGAGATGTAACAATGGAATTACCAAACGAATGATAGGATGCCTCCATGTCTCTGGCAGGAGCAACACCTATAGCATATACCTGATTGTCAAGTGCTCTAGCCCTAAAACTAAGCTCCCAGTGTGCAGGTCCTGTTGTCATATTAAATGCACCTGGATAAATAATAACCTCTGCACCTTCTGCTGCCATCAATCTGGTTAATTCAGGGAATCTTATGTCATAGCAAATTGCCAGACCTATTTTACAAAACTCCGTATCAAATACTGTTACATCTTTTCCAGGTGTAAAGGTATCTGATTCTTTAAAATATTGCCCACCCTTTACATCAATATCAAATAAGTGTACTTTTCTGTGTTTTGCAATTTGTTTTCCGCTTTTATCGAATACATATGCTGTATTATAAACCTTATCATTT
>JARDZI010000432.1 GCA_029240935.1 Clostridiales bacterium | reverse complement strand
CAGTAGATGAAGAGTTTAAGAAGGCTTCAGATATGGGATTTAAAACCTGTCAACTGTTGTGCTGGAATAAGCTTTTTATGACTGATGAATCCTCTGAGAAGGTAAAAAATGCAGCAAAAAAACATCACATTACAATTACAGCATTTTGGTGTGGGTGGCAAATGCCAGCTGTATGGGACTTTTACAGTGGCCCAATTACATTAGGTATTGTTCCTAAGTCCTATCGATTTGCAAGAGTGGAGATGCTGCTTAATGGATCTGATTTCGCTAAGAAAATTGGTGTCCAAGACTTAGTTACTCATGTGGGTTTTATACCTGAAAATCCTAATGACTCTGATTATTATGAAGTTTTGTCTTCTATTAAGTACATTGCTGAGTATTGCAAAAAAAATGAACAATATTTTTTGTTTGAAACAGGCCAGGAAACACCTATTACATTACTAAGGGTGATTCAGGATTCAGGCATGGATAATCTGGGAATTAATTTAGATCCTGCAAATCTTCTCCTTTATGGTAAGGGTAATCCGGTAGATTCTATAAGTGTCTTTGGCAAATATATAAGAGGCGTACATGCCAAAGATGGCGAATATCCAACTAATGGGAAATACTTAGGAGAAGAAAAACCTATAGGAAAAGGAAGAGTTGATTTCCCCCTATTAATTGCTGAATTAAAAAAGGCAGGCTATGATGGTGCACTTACCATAGAAAATGAAATTGGTGGCAATGAACAAGATAAAAACATACTTGAGTCAAAAAAGTTTCTAGAAAAGTTAATTTAGTACCTTATAATTATGTCAAATTATATTTGCTTGAAAGGAAAATGATAAATGAAAAAAGGAATTAATATTTGGTCTTTTGAAACAGGTACTCCTATAGCAAAATGTATGGAAATAGCAAAAAAAGCAGGTTTTCTAGGTATAGAACTTGCTCTTAGCGAAAATGGAGAGGTAAGTCTAGATAGCAGTGAGAAAGAATTATATAAGATTAAAAAAATTGCAGATGAAATTGGCATAGAGCTCCCAAGTATTGCTTCTGGACTGTATTGGAAGTACTCTCTTACCAGTGAAAATAAAGCAACTAGAGAAAAAGCAAAGTCCATTATAAAAACACAGCTTAATAGTGCTGCTATACTTGGTGCAGACACAATTCTAGTGGTCCCAGGAGCAGTAGGAGTAGATTTTATTCCTAATTGTGAAGTAGTTAGCTATGATAGAGCTTATGACTATGCACTGGAAGGGTTAAATGAATTAAAATATGAAGCAGAAAAGGTAAAAGTTAATATTGCTATTGAAAATGTATGGAACAAGTTTTTGCTTTCTCCATTAGAGACCAGAGAATTCATTGATAAGATTAACAGTGAATATGTAGGTTCATATTTTGATATTGGAAATGTTGTTTATAATGGATATCCTGAACAATGGATTAGAATACTTGGATCAAGAATAAAAAAGGTGCATATTAAGGATTTCAGAAAAAGTATTGGAAATATTTCAGGCTTCGTTGACCTTTTATCAGGGGATGTGAATTTTAAAGAGGTTATAAAGTCTTTAAATGAAATAGAATATCAAGGATACATTACAGCAGAGATGAATTCCAATCCTGGAAATCAAATAATATTTACTACTTATAGTAACATGGGAGCAATTATGAATGAATAATTAGAATATAAAAAATAGGAGGAATACATTATGTTAAAGGTTGGTTTAATAGGTATTGGTTTTATGGGAAGAGGACATCTGGACAATTATTTACGTCTTGAAAGGGAAGGCTTTCCAATAAAGCTTGTAGCAATTTGCGATATAGATAAGAATAAATTTGAAAATAGGTTTTTACCTGGGAATATAGATGTAGGAAATAAAGCATATGATTTTTCAAAATATCATCTTTATACTGATATAGATGAAATGCTTGAAAATGAAGATTTGGACTATATTGATACACCCCGTCCTACATATTTGCATGCTGAGGTGGCTATAAAGGCATTAAACAAAGGGTTAAATGTCCTATGCGAAAAACCTATGTCTCTCAGCTCAAAAAATTGCATGGATATGATAGAAGCTTCTGAAAAAAGTAACAAGAAGCTCATGATAGCTCAGTGTCTTCGATTTTGGCCAGCATATGAATATATAAAAGAATGTATTGAAACAGGAAGATTTGGTAAAGTTGTTAGCGGCTCGTTCTTTAGAGGCGGGTCAACACCAAAATGGTCCTATAACGATTGGTATTTAAAAAAAGAATTAAGCGGTGGATGCTTATTTGATCAACATATACATGATGTAGACACAATAAATTGGTTATTTGGAAAGCCAAAATCACTATCAACAATAGCCAAAAATGTCGTTGAAGGAAGTGGATATGATATACTTTCCACAAATTATATATACGAAGATGGAAAAATAATAAACACACAGGATGATTGGACACTAAATGGAGATTATGGATTTCAAATGCGATTCAGGGTTAACTTTGAAAAAGGAAATGTAATATATGAACACGGAAAACTCAAAGTAAATCCTAATGATAGTGAAGGGTTTATACCTGATATTTCAAATGATGACGGATATTACAGAGAAATAAAATACTTTATAAATTCATTAATTAATGATACCCCTATAATTACAGCTGACCCAAGGAGTTGTATGGAAACAATTATAATAGCTGAAGCTGAAAGTCACTCTGCTGACATGGGTGGTAAATTCATTGATTTAATTTAATGAATTGTGTCTGTTTATAATTCTCTAATAAAAGCAGGCTCAGTACTTGGTGAAGACTACCATAATGCTAGTTCTGCTTTCAAAAAACAATGACACTATAAGAAATTTGTTA
>JARDZI010000431.1 GCA_029240935.1 Clostridiales bacterium | reverse complement strand
TAACGCCTCCTATGAATCACTGAGTCATTTTATCACATATAGCATTTTGTGTCAAAATAAGAGGTGAACACAATAAACAGTCTCCTATTCAGTATACTAAATACTGAATAGGAGACTACCAACTGTTCATATTAACTTCTTTCTTTTATTTCCTTTTCTGTGAGCACATCAACATATGAGGTTAAAAGTCTATCTTCGGATCCACAGCTTTGCTGATAATACCAATCCTTAACTACTTTTGCAACTTCCTCATCCGTACCCTCAACCTTGTTTGGGTATACTGCAAAAAGCTTTTTTGTTGACTTGTCTCTTAATCCTACTTTTTCAGCATTTTTAAATTTATCCATAATGATCCACCTCACTTTCATTTTATACTTTTAATTTTAACAGTAATCAATAAAAATACAAACAACTACTCTTTAATAAATATACGTGTCTTAGTACTTATTGTAATAAAAACCATAAAAATAAATATATTTTTGAATTTTCAATTTACTCTAGCCTATATTTGTGATAAATTAGAAGCATATAGTTTTTTTCAAAATTCTACATTAATCGACTATATTGAACTTAAAAAGAACTAACCATGTATTAGAGGAGGTATTTATATGAAGAATATAAGAATAGTAATTTCTTTAGGTATGTTCATTGCAATGGAAGTGATTTTAACAAGATTTCTTTCAATTCAAACACCAATTGTTAGGATAAGTTTTTCATTTATCCCAATGGCAATATCAGCTATGATGTTTGGCCCTATATTTGGTGGGATAGCAGCAGCTTTAGCTGATATTATAGGTATGATGATATTCCCCACTGGTGGTGCATTTTTTCCAGGATTTACATTAAGTGCTTTTCTTACTGGTGCAATTTATGGATTATTCCTTAGTAATAAGTCAAAAACTATTTTTCGAATTAGTATGGCAGTTATAGTTGTTTCTGCATTTATTAATTTAGGACTAGATACAATATGGCTTTTGATGATTACAGGAAAAGGGATTCTAGCAATTTTACCACCAAGAATTATTAAAACTATAGTTATGGTGCCAATACAAATCCTGTTGATTAAAGCTGTTTGGAATTATATAGTAGGACCACTTAAGGGGATTTACATGTACCATACTGCATAGGCTCTAAGTATTTATGATATAAGGTTAATTATTTAAATGCAAATATAATATCTATTTTTTACAAAAATCGGGAGGGATTATAATGCTTAACAAAAGTTGCAATGATTTTATTGAGGAGCTATCATCAAAGTCACCTGTACCAGGAGGCGGTGGTGCATCCGCATATGTAGGAGCCCTTGGAATGTCCCTTGGAAGTATGGTTGGGAATCTTACTTTAGGTAAAAAGAAATATGCAGATGTTGAGGAAGATATTAAAGAGCTTCTTGTAAAATCAGAAGATGTTATTGATAAACTAAAAAAACTAGTTCTAAAGGACGCTGAAGTATTCTATCCCCTATCAAAGGCATATGGATTGCCTAAGGAGACAGAAGAGGAAAAGGAAGCTAAGGAGGCAGCCCTTCAACATGCTCTTATAGCAGCAACAATGGTTCCATTAGAGATTGCTAAGTATTGTTTAGAAGCAATTGATTTACATGAGGAGTATGCAAAAAAGGGAACACGAATTGCAATAAGTGACGTAGGAGTTGGTGTTGCATTCTGCAAAGCGGCTCTTCAAGGAGCAAAGCTTAACGTTTTAATTAATACTAAAATAATGAAGGATCAGGAATTAAAAGACAGAATAGAAAATGAGTTAAGTGAGATAGTGGAAAAGGGTACATTAAAGGCGGATAAAGTATATGAAGATGTGGAGAAACAACTTACATCTAAATAAGCTTAATTTATTTTATAAGGTATTAGATACTATTCATTAAGGAGGAGTTGATAAATATGGGACAGCTAATAAAGGGTAAATTAGTGGCAGATGCTATAAGTGATGATTTAAGTAAAAAAGTAGAAGAATTGAAGATGAAGGGAGTGTCTCCTAAGCTAGTTATAGTTAGAGTTGGAGCCAACCCAAGTGATCTATCCTATGAGAGAGGTGCCTTGAAAAGATGCTCAACTATTGGAATTATTGCAGAAGTTAAGGAGCTTCAGGAGAACATATCCCAAGATGAATTTATTAAGGAAATTGAAAAAGTAAATAAAGATAAGGATGTCCATGGAATATTGATTTTCAGACCATTACCAAAACAATTAGATGAAAGTATTATTAAGTACATTATTTCACCAGAGAAGGATATGGATTGCTTTAGCCCAGTAAATGTGGCTAAGATTATGGAAAATGATGAAACAGGATTTGCACCCTGTACTCCAGCTGCAGTTATGGAAATATTAGAATATTATAAGGTACCACTAAAGGGCAAAAAAGCTGTAGTTGTTGGTAGGTCAATGGTGGTTGGCAAACCTGTATCAATGCTGCTTCTTAATGAGAATGCCACTGTAACAATCTGCCATTCCAAGACACAGGATATGCCATCAGTTTGCTCTGAAGCAGATATATTAGTGGTTGGAATTGGTAGAGCAAAAATGATTGATTCTAGCTTTGTTAAAGCTGGTGCAGTAGTTATTGATGTTGGAATAAATGTTGATGAAGAGGGAAACCTATGCGGAGATGTAAATACTGATGATTGTGTTGATAAATCCTCAATGATTACACCAGTACCAGGAGGAGTTGGTTCAGTTACTACTTCAATACTAGCTAAGCATGTGGTTAAGGCATGTATGCAGCAAAATAAAAACTTCAGAATATTTTATTTTGTGATCAAAATAAAATATTCTGAAGTTTTTTAGTTTCTATATATTTATATTCAATTGAGTTATAGAAAATTATTATAAGCAAGGCAATGCTTAGGCTATTATTAAATATTTTTAAAATATTACTTGCATAATGGAATATTCTGTATCATACTATAATAGTATAGAGCGAGTGCTCACTCTAAAAGAATGAACATTTAAAGTATGAACTTAATTTCAGAGGAAAAACAATAATAATCCCTTTGAAATACAGATATAACAATTTGCAAGAGTTACAAAAAAATCTTAGAGGGGGGTTGTAAATGAAAGATCAACTAACACTTGCATCAATCAATCTAAATGCAGTGCTTAGGAATCTTGAGGATCTGTGTAAGCTTGATGAGGAAATGAAAAAGCTTATAACAGGCAAAAACATGAGGATTCAATTTCAAATCAGAGGTGGTCCAAATGCACTTCTTAGCTTCAGGGATGGAACATGCAGCTTTAAAAAAGGAACTGGAAAATGTGACATAAAATTATATTTTAAATCTCCTGAACACTTCAATAAAATGATTGACGGAAAAGCAAATCCTATTCCACTCAAAGGAATTACTAAAATCAATTTTCTTAAAAACGAATTTATTAAACTTAAAGA
>JARDZI010000430.1 GCA_029240935.1 Clostridiales bacterium | reverse complement strand
TTATCCAAAGGATTGGCCGAAAGAAACTCCATCACTACTACTAGGACTATATGGAACATTTACAAACAAAAGTGGTCAAGATTTTGACGGTAAAGTTGAGATTCCTGTACCTGCAAAGGAGAAAGGATTTCAAGCATATTTAGTAGCAGAATTTCCGGATGAAAATCAGCCTGAAGTGCAACGGCCCTTTGATGTAGATGAGGAAGCTGGTGTTATTTCTTGGACACCATCTAAGGCAATAAAAAATGGTGAATCTTATAGATTCGTAGTTGAGTATTATACTGGATCAGTGGATGTAAAGGACAGTAGAAGCTTTACATATGAATACACAAGCCAAGCGGATATTGAAACAATGGATGTCATCTTTTATGCTCCCATGGAAGCAAAGGAAATCGTTCTTGAGCCAAAAGCACAAAACATTACGAAAAGTGAATATGGTGAGGAATTATTTTACTATCAATACAAAGATTTTAAAGCGGGAGAAAAGCTGAATTATTCCTTTACTTATAATAAGGATGGTTTTGAATCAACTTTAGATGCAATCAATAAACAACAGCCACCTAATGATGAAAACCATACAACTGTGAATGGAACAGCAACAGATCAAATAACAAAAGGTGGAAATGAAAATCGACCACTTATTGGTGTTGGTGGGGCTTCTGTTATTGGAATCGCTATCATCATCGCTGGTGTCTTCGTTTATTTAGGCTTAAAAGGAAGGTCACAGGGGCCAGCAGCAAAGAATTCTAAAACTGCTACACCTCAGCCAAAGAAAAAGACTGTAAAAAAAGAATCAAAGGTACTAAATACGGAAGATAAAAAGGAATTGCGGAAAAAGCTTTTATCAGGAAAGATAGACCAGGAAACGTATGAGGAAGAAATGAAAAAATTAATTTAATGGGGTGAGAGGAATGAAAAAGAACACTATCGTAATGATAGGCGGCTTTATTATTGCTGGTGCCATTGTTTTCTTGCTAATGGCTGCAACACCAGGATCAAGTGGAATTGAATTAACAATGAAAGATCTATTAGCTAACCAAGAAAAGCATAAAGAGGACTTTGTAACAGTAGAAGGATTACTAATTGAAGAATCTATCAAATGGAACGCAGATGATATTGAATTAAAGTTTGATTTAAAAGATAACGACGGTAACCTAATGCATGTCATTCATAAAGGTACAAGACCTGATAATTTCTCTGAAGGAGTAATTGTTATTCTACAAGGTTCACCATCGAAGAAAGACACCTTTGTGGCAGAAACGGTTAAAACAAGATGTCCTTCAAAATACGAAGGTGAAGACATTGAAAACTATGATCCAAAAAATCACGAGAAATTATTAAATCAGCCACCAACTCAAAAATGATGACGCAAAATAATAAGAAGGTGACGTAATGTACTTATTTGCTAACGCAACAATCTATGTAGGTTTAGCGCTTGCGATTTATTCACTACTGATTATCACTCTGGGAATCAGCACAAAAAATCAAAGGCTTATTAATAGTGGTAAGGGTGGAATGGTTGGAATCTTGGTCTGTGCTTCATTGGCCATGCTTTCCCTGTTCTACCTGCTAGCTACATCCCAATTTCAATATGAATATGTTACAGATTATACCAGTAGTGAGCTTCCTATCATTTATAAATTAACTGCATTATGGGCAGGGAATTCAGGATCCTTATTATTATGGACTTTCTTCTTAGTTCTATACACTGCAATGATTGCATTTTCTAGAAAAATGAGAGGAAATCCGATGGTTCCTTATATTTCAGCAATCCTTTTAGGGAACATCGTCTTCTTCTTCTTAATCCTAGGGTTTGTTGCCAAGCCATTTGTACTATTGGATCAAGTTCCGATGGAAGGTCACGGCTTAAACCCAATGCTTCAAAATCCTGGTATGATTATTCATCCAGTAACTCTTTATTTAGGTTATGTAGGGCTTGCCATCCCATTTGCATTTGCTATGGCAGCATTAATATTAAAAAATGTTGATGACTTCTGGATTAAAATGACAAGACGATGGACAATTATTGCCTGGTTGTTTTTAAGTCTTGGAAACATTTTTGGTGGACAATGGGCATATGTTGAGCTTGGTTGGGGTGGATACTGGGCATGGGATCCTGTTGAAAATGCATCCTTTATGCCATGGTTAACCGCCACTGCATTCTTGCATTCAGTTATGATACAAGAACGTAAAAACATGTTAAAGGTTTGGAATATCAGTTTAATCATTACTTCTTATGCCTTAACATTATTTGGTACTTTCTTAGTTCGAAGCGGTGTGCTTACATCTGTTCATGCATTCGCAAACTCAAATCTAGGTTTATACTTCCTAATCTTTATGGGTGTAGCGGTAATTGGTGCTCTTTATGTGTTAATGAGTCGATATAACTTGCTTAAACGAAGTGCTGGAGAATTCAATTCGTATGTTTCAAAAGAAAGTAGTTTCTTAATAAACAATCTATTATTGATTGGATCAGCGTTTGCAGTATTTTGGGGAACTGTTTACCCATTAGTATCAGAAGCGGTCACCGGTACGAAGGTAACCGTAGGTATGCCATTCTTCAATACTGTGCAGGCACCAATTCTTTTATCGTTGATGTTCTTAATGGCGGTGTGCCCATTGCTTGCATGGCAGCGTTCATCCTTTACCAATTTAAAGAAAAACTTCTTAATACCTGCCATTCTTTCTGTTCTTGCAATGGCGTTAATGGTAGTGCTTGGAATTCAGAAGGCTTGGGCAGTAATCGGATATGGGGTTATTGTTCTCTTGCTTATTACTCACTATTTAGAGTTCTATCGTGGGGTAAAAGCTAGAAGGAAAATGAAGAAAGAAAA
>JARDZI010000080.1 GCA_029240935.1 Clostridiales bacterium | reverse complement strand
TTATAAAATATATATAATAAAACTGTGATGAGAAGAAGTAGAAATCAGAGGTTTTCAACAGAAAGCTACCGGGTGATGAGAGGTGCAGAAAACGGATTTTGAATACATCTCTGAGTGGCACACTGAAAGGATTTTTATCTTAGTAGACTGTTGCTGGGTGGGACCATTATATCCCTAGGGTATAAGTACATTGTGCCGTACCTGATGAGATTTGCACAGTGATGTGTAAATAAACCGAGGTGGTAACACGTGAGCTTAGCTCCCGTCCTCTGCGTAAAGCAGATGACGGGAGTTTTTATATTTCTATTTATTTTAGAAAGGGTGATTAAAATGATAAACGCAAGAGAGCAGTTTAAAATTATTATGAAGGGTGTGAATCATGTTATTAGTGAGGAGGATCTAATGGAGAAGCTGGAAAAAAGTGTTGCAACAGAGACTCCACTTGTAGTAAAGCTTGGGCTTGATCCTTCTGCACCAGACATACATCTAGGTCATGCAGTTGTGCTGCGTAAAATAAAGCAAATGCAGGATTTGGGACATCGTGCAGTAATAATAATTGGGGATTTCACAGGAAAGATTGGTGATCCATCAGGAAAAAGCAAAACCCGAAAGGTATTAACCAATGAACAGGTAATTGAAAATGCAAGAACCTATGAGGAGCAGGTTTTCAAAATACTTGACAAGGACAAAACAGAACTTAGGTTTAATAGCGAGTGGCTGTCAAAGCTTAATTTTGAAGATGTAATAAGACTTGCAGGCAAGGTTACTGTTGCCAGAATACTTGAAAGAGATGACTTTGAAAACAGATACAAGAAAAATGAACCTATAGGACTTCATGAATTTTTTTATCCTTTAATGCAGGCATATGACTCAGTTGAGATAAAAGCAGATATTGAAATGGGTGGTACAGATCAGACCTTTAATATTCTTATGGGCCGTACCCTCCAGAAGGATTTTGGACAGGAGAGTCAAATAGCTCTATTCATGCCTTTGCTTGAGGGTACTGATGGAATTGAAAAAATGAGCAAGAGCCTTGGTAATTACATTGGAATAAGTGAGGATGCTGTTATGGTTTTTCAAAAAACTATGACTGTTCCAGATGATCTTATTGTTAAATATTTTGAGCTTGCAACAGATATTCATCCAGATGAGGTTGATAAAATAAAGCTAGAGCTCCAAGCTCCAAAAATCAACCCACGTGATGTAAAAATGCGTCTTGCAAGGGAGATAACAGCCTTGTACTGGGGAGAAGGAGAAGCAAAAAATGCAGAGGAGCATTTCAAGGCTGTGTTCCAAAAGAACCTTATTCCTGATGATATTGATGAATTACTTCTGTCTCCTGATTGTTTTACACAGGATGGTGAAATTGATATTGTAAAGATTATTTCGAAAAGTGGAATTGCAAAGAGCAACAGTGAAGCTAGAAGACTTATAGCCCAAAATGCATTGAAAATTAATGGGGAAAGGTTTAATGCCTTTCAACTGTCAAATCCCCAGAATGACTTTGTTATTCAAGTTGGTAAAGCTAAGTTTGTAAAAGTAAAGATGGAAAATTAATAATCCAAACACAAGTATCTTGAAGGATGCTTGTGTTTTTTTAACCCAAATCTGTACTTTTATACCCGTGTTTTAAGGTCATCTCTGAAAACATGGTCTAATGAACCCAAATGGGTCGTTGATTTAAGAGTTAAACTAATTGCGCAATGAAAAATAAATCTATGAATTTCGGTAGTATGTTGTAAAAAGACTAAAAAACGTTGATGTTAGATATTTGGGAGGTTGCTGTCAAAGTATTGCTACTACAAAATACTAGACATAATGTAAAATTAATACTATAATCGAGTAGAAATTTGAAGTTGGAAGGGGATTGCAAAATGATTATGGCTGTTTTTAACTTTTAATCTAAATTTGGCATATTGTAGTAGTATCTACCCTTTAAATAGGTTTGTTTGCTATGTACAAAAATGTTTTTTTAGATAGGTTAAGAACAACAGCATTTACAGTCCTTATTTAATTTTAAAAATCATTTGCAATAGTATATTTATTGTATTATGTTTTTATTGTTATTGGATTTAAGCTGTACTTAACTGTACAGCTTTTTTATAGTTATAGATTTATTTAATTGCCTAAAAAGTTATTAAGGGTGTTTAAATTTCACTAAACTATACAAGTTAGGGACTGTAAATGATGGTTTTTCATTTACAGTCCTTTTTGTACAAGTTATAGGCAAGATTCTTCACTTCGTTCAGGATGACACTGACCCTGATATTGACTTTCATAGTAATGACAGAACATTACTTTCATTTATCATAATGGGATAAAATGTGGAAATTCTGAGAGCAGGACTGAATCATATGTAATGGGAGGTGATTTACAAACTTGTTTAATATAGATAATAACAGAACCAAAATAGAGGAGGAAAAACTAATGGAAAACTTAAAAATTGTAGAATACACACCAGCCTATGCAAGGGCTGTTGCAGAAATGTGGCAAAAAAGCAGTGAGGGATATAATGGAGAATGTGGTGATGAAACTGAGGAAACAGTACTGGCCGCACATGCAGCTTCAGCTAACATAAATACATATCTTGCTGTATTAGGTGATGAGGTACTTGGATACTGTGGATTTTCAAGGTATAGAGAGGATGAGGGCGCTTTATATATAAGTACATTAAATGCTAGATTTGATTATCATGGAAGGGGAATTGGCAAGACACTTGTTAAGAAGTCAGTAGAAAGAACCATTGAACTTAAATGGCCTCGTCTTGATTTATATACATGGCCTGCCAACACAAAATCAATACCTCTTTACAAAAAGTGTGGGTTTTTCCTAGAAAACAGACAGGATACTACTCATCTTATGAATTTCATTCCAAGTGTTATGCAGACAGAAGCAGTGAGAAACTATTTTGAGAATGCAGATTGGTATGATGACATGAAAAGAACAATTGACATTGAACCAGATGGAAGAGAGGAAAATGGATTTGACTTTTATGAGTACAATTGGGACAAGAATGGGAAGAAACTCAGAATGGAATTTGAAAGAAAGGGAAGAGGGCTAAGACTCATTGAAACGGAGGATTATATGATTTCTTTATCTGCCCATTCACAAAATCTGGTTTTTGGTAAATGCTACAAGGCTGTTTATGAGATTATTAATAAAAAGGGTAAACCACTAAAGGTTGAAATAAGAGGTATGGATGATAAGAACATTAAATTTTCACTAAATAAAAAAATTGAGGTTGTTGAGAAAGAAATAGTTGAGGGAGAATTTTATTTATCAGAGCTAGAAGAGGAGTTTGGTAAATTTAAAACTCATCCAGGAGTTTTAGCCGAGGTTGTAATAAATGGAGAGAAGGCTTTATTTAAGCTTGGGATAGTTCCTAAATTCCCAGCAAAAATATCCTTCTCATGTGATGATAAAGTAAGGTGCAGTGGAGAAACTTTGAATATGCATATTGACATTGAAAGCAACCTTGAGGAGAGTGGAATATTTGAATTTGAACTTCCAGAATGTAGCAATATAGGCTTTTCTGAAAGAATGTTTAAAATCCATATGATAAAAAATCAGAAGGCTTCAATACCTGTAGAGTGTGTATTGAAAAAGCCATCTATTTATAAAGTTGAACTTAATATTAAGGCAGCATTAGAATCAGGGGAAAATATTAGCTTCAAAAAGAATGCCGCAGTAATTTTTAGAGGACATAATTTAGCATTTGGCGGAGAAGTTGATGGTAAATATTTAATTGTAAATGGAGTATACAAACTAACACTTAATAAAAACAATAATAAAGCAGAAATATTTGTTGGAGAAAACAAATCAGAGGCATATTTCTTATACCCAAAGCTTGGAATGCCCTATTCTGAAGAATTCAGCAGTATGCTTGTTAGCAATGCAAAATGGTATTTTGAAAATGAGAAAATGGTTTTGAGTTTTGAGTATGTTTCATGTATATTTAAGAACATAATGGTCAAATCAATATTCAAAATATCAAATAACGGTATGTTTGAACATTTTTATGAAGTAAACAATACTTCTAAGGATGAAACTCTTGATGATCTATATATTAATCAGAGTTTTCATTATAGTATTGCAGGTGCATCAATTCCATATGGCAATAGGATTATTCAGGTTACAGAACCAGGAATGGAGCACCTTGAGCACTATGATAGTGAAAAAATAAATGAAAATTGGATATTCGCAAAGGTAGGAGGCAAAACTGAGAGCCTAATATGGCCGCAAAATATAAAGTTTGGATTTGACAACTGGTTCATTAACCTTGAACATAGGGTGGGTAAGATAAAAGGTGGAGAAAAAATGGTTACTCAACCTGTTTGTTTAGCTATTTCAACATTTAAGAACTTCAGTGAAGCTAGAAGATTTGCTTTAAAATCAAATGATATAGTGGATCCATGTTTAGTTGATGATTTTGATATAGATGTTAACAATAAGAATCCATTTGTAAATGAGAGTTTTGATATAAGTATTAATGAGAATAGAAACCTTTCGCATAATGGAGAGATAATTATTAGGTCTATGAATAACTCCTTTGAGGTCGTCAATACAACTCTTGAAAATGAAGTGAAGAATAATATTACTATTCCAATTCACAGTGAGAAGGGATTTGGAAATGATCTAATTTATATACAAAGTAATTTTAACTCATTGAGTTTTGAAAGAAAGGCAGCTGTATTCTATATTAAAAATATGGAATTCAATTCTCAGGTAACTGAAGAGATGGGACTTAGGGTTTACTCAATAAGTAATGGGGTCATGAATATTAAAGCATCCCCTGAATTTTCAACAGGTATATTCTCACTTCAATTTATGGACAGGGAGTGGCTTGATAACTCCTTCCCTAATGCAGGCCCAAGAAGCTGGTATAATCCATGGTTCGGTGGAATTCAAAATTTGCCAGAGGAGCTAGTTGAAAATGGAAGATCCCTGCTTAAGGAGCGTATTGGGGTAGAGTTTGTTGAAAAAACTGATACACTGGGGAATAGATGGAAGGGTATCAAAACCAGCATGTGTATGGGTCATAATGAGGAGTATAAGGGACTTGAAGTAAATCAATACTTTTTAATGCTACCAGGGGTTCCTGTTATTTTAAATATGACTGAATTAATCAACAAAATGGGTAAACACATGAATAGCAATCCGATTGTCAATTTTACATTTTTTAAAATAGGTGAAGAAATTAGAAATAGCTGGATAAGTGTTAAAAACTATCAAGGAGAGGTTACAAGATACAGGGCTGGTGTAAAGGTTTACGAGATAAGTAACAATTCATCATGTCTTTATGGAAGCGATGATTTGGAATATAAAATTCAAGTAAACACAGACTTTAAGGATTGTGTTCCACTGGGATATATAAGCATTAAAGACTTTGCCTGCATGAATGGAAGAAATATATCCCTAGCTGCTGGTGAAAGAATGTTCTTACCTAATGTATTTTATATGTTTACAAAGGAGCATATATCGGACAAACTTCTTAAAAATTTAGAAAATATAAGCTTTGAATAATTTTACTTTATTTGATAGTTATGCTATGGTAAAATAAGTATGTGTTTTGTGATATTATAGAAGTTTTTGGCAAAATAGCGTTTCTAGTGTAATCTTTAGTACTAAATGGAGATTGTGTTTTGACATAATTTTTTGATATATTTAAAAGTTCTGTTTATTAAAAAAGGGGGAACCAGTATGTTTAGGTCTCAGGAATTTTACAGGTCAGAAAACGAAAAAATAGCAGAATGCTATGAGAGAAGCCTTTTGCTTATAAGACAAATGGCTTCTGAAACAGAAAACCTTGAGGAGGAGTCAGAGAAAGGGGAGTACTGCAAATATTTTAACCATATTGCAAAGTGGGTATTAAAGCTTGGAGAGGTTGAAAAGAATTACAATGAGGAGTATTTTAAAAAGAAAAGTTTTGAAGAATTGAAAGAGGAGAATAAAAGCTTTTTTAATGAATTACTAGGAGAGAATTATGATATTAGCTATGCAAACCCAACCTATGCAGTTTCAATTTTCGGAGATGGAATGGGACAGCTATTAGCTGCTTTTTATGCAAAATTCAGAGACTATGTAGGATATGCATTTAAACACAGAAAATTTAACATGTTAGAAAACAATAAGTTATTAATAGATGCTTACCATTTAGTTAAATATGAGGGAGTGGATTATGAAGAGCTAAAGAGAATAGTTACTCGTACTGATGAAACATCTATTACTAAAAATATCAGTTATAGATTTGAAGAAAGAACAAATAAGGATTTTGGTTTCTATAAGGAAATTATAATGGAAGTTGATTTAAAGGATCCTAAATATCTTTTCAGACTTGGTAAATACATAACTGAAAATGAAGTTAAGACATCGCAATTTGTTGTAAAGTATCCAGATGATAAGATTAAAAAGCTATCAATGACAGTGGTGGATGCATTTATAAGAAGCTTTATTGTTGATAACAAGGATAGAAAAAATAGAAATGTTGTTAAATTGTTTTATAATGCTGGACAGGAAATAATCGCAAGACAGGTTATAAAAGATTTTGAGGAAAGAGGTTTTGAAGTTGCTATTGCAGAGGTAATGTCAACAATTCCTAATAAACAGTATGATTATGATCATAGATTTGATAATGCATTATATTTAAATGAAGAATATGCTGCACTTTATGAAACAGCATACAAAAATGGTTGCGAGAGGAGCAAAGAGGTTTTAAAGCTTTCTGTGGGACCAGTATTTTTCGATAGCTTTGGAGAGAAGCCCTTCTCACCTGCAAAGAAAAGTGAATGCTTGAAATTATCAAAGGAGCAGGAACAAATACATCAAAGTCAAAGGAATAGTCTTAATCAGATATATGAAAAATATGATGCATCTGAGGAAACAAGCTTTTGTATAATTGCATTCCCGAGTCCTGAAATTGGTAACAGGTTTGAGGAAATATTTGAAGAAATCTTAAAGATAAATATGATGGACAACGGATTATATGAAAAAATACAACAGCATATAGTTGATGCCCTGGACCAGGGTGAATATGTTCATATAAAGGGTAAGGGAACAAATGAGACTGATATTAAGGTTAAACTTCCAAGGCTTCAAAACTCAGCTAAGCAAACTAACTTTGTAAATTGTGTTGCAGATGTAAATATACCATTAGGTGAGGTTTTTACTTCGCCAGAGCTAAAGGGTACAAATGGAGTGCTTCATATTGAGGATATATTTCTTGGAAGCTTAAGATATAAGAACCTAAAGGTAATGTTTAGGGATGGTTATGTATCGGATTACAGCTGTACAAATTTCGACAATGAAAAGGATAATAAGGAGTACATAAAGGAAAACCTAATGGAGCTCCATGAAACACTGCCACTTGGAGAGTTTGCAATAGGCACAAACACCTATGCATATGTAGTTGCTCAAAAATATGACATTATTGAGGTGCTGCCAATACTTATAATCGAGAAAATGGGTCCACACTTTGCAATAGGCGATACCTGTTTTAGCTGGGTAGAGGACCTTCCTGTTTATAATATTTTAAACAAGAAAGAGATAACCGCCAGGGACAATGAGATGTCAGCTCTCAGAAAGGAAGATTTAAATAAGGCATATACAGGGGTTCACACTGATATTACCCTTCCATATGAAGGCATAGAATTTATATCTGTTGTAACCTATTCAGGAGAGAGAATAGAGATTATAAGTGATGGAAGATTTACATTATCAGGTACTGAGGAGCTTAATAAGGCATTTGAAAAATAAACTTTTAGATTGTGACATAAAAAATGCACCTCCAAATGGTAGTTTTTAGCTAGCTTTGGGGGTGCACTCCATTTTGTTGTTCTTTTTATTTATGCCTAAATATTTTAATTTTTACAGTCAAATATATCTGAGAACTCGATATTTATTCTGTCCCTGCTTATTTGCTTGGGGTAACCAGAATTCTTTTGGACTTCACCTGCTTCAGGCAATACATTAGCTGGAAGTTCAATTATAAATTCACTACCACAACCTGGCTCACTTTCTACATGAATCTTTCCTTCATGCATTTCAACAAGTGATTTAACAATAGATAAACCAATTCCACTTCCCAGATGATTACTTTCTTTAGATTCATCAACTTGAACAAATCTTTCGAATATATCTTCCAGCTTGTCCTTTGGAATACCTATTCCTGTATCCTTGACAGATAGAATAACACTATCGATCTTATGATTTACACTAACATTAACAAAAATACTTCCGCCTTCATTTGTAAATTTAGTAGCATTTGATAATAGGTTAAGGATTATCCTTTCAATTTTTTCTCCATCACAAGCAATTGTTTTTTCTTCTATGTCAGTATCAAATATGAGGTTTATGCCCTTGTCCTCAATATATTTAGCAACTGAAAGGGTGATGTTTTCCACAACACTAACTATATCAAGATTTTTAAGATATAGTTGAAAATAACCAGTATCTATTTTGGTGCTGTCTATAAGGTTGTCAACTATTCTTATTAGCCTAAAACAATTCTGCTTCATCATACATATGTATTTGTCAGCCTTAGTATTATTATCAAGCTTTATATTTCCCTTATTTATGGCTTCTATCATTTGGGCGGAACTGAGAACTATATTTAATGGAGTTTTAAGCTCGTGGGATATATTTGCAAAGAATTCTGTTTTAAGAACATCAAGCTCCATAGTTTCTCTGAGAAGTATCTTGTTTTCTTCAAGCTTTCTTTCAAGCTCCTCGGATTGTTTTCGTTCGGTAATATCTCTTGCCACAATTAAAAGTGCAGTCCCTCCATCCCAGGGAAAGGCTATTGATGATGATTCAGCATAAATTTCTGTACCATCCTTTTTTATTATCTTGTATTCGTGAAGTGGCATTGAGTTGTTACTATGAAGTAGACTGTTCATTTTTTCGATTTTTAAACTACTAGAATCAGGGCTTATGTACTCTACAATTTTATGACCTAAGAGTTCATCTTCACTGTTTACTCCAAGAAGCTTAAGACCAGAGGCATTTGAAAAAACATTAATTCCATTATGGAACACATAAATTGCATCAGGAAGAAAATCTACTAACTTTCGGTATCGATCCTCACTTTCCTTAAGTGCCGTATCCATACGTTTTAGTTTTGAGTTAACAATTGATAAAATTATTACAGCTATTAGGAGTATGAGAATAATTATCAAGACTGAAATCCAAAGCATTTCTTTATTTATTGTGTAGGATTTTGGTGGGCTATTAATTATTGTACTTCCCAGTGGAAGAAGATTCTTTTTTATTCCATACTGTTGAAGCTGATTATAGTCAAATATTAGTTGATTACCAAAGCTATTATTTATTATGGGAATATCAGAAATCTTGGTTCCATTATAAATTTTAATGGTCATATCTGCTGCTTGTTTGCCTTGTGTAGCGCCTGAGGTCAGCAGACCTCCAACTATACCATTATTCATATAAAAGCCCCATAGGCTATAAATAGGGACATTTGAGGTAGAGGATATAATTTTTACACCTTCAGTAGAAGAGATTGATTCACCAAAAAAGTCTTTAAACTCTGGAGTCATAACAAGTATAATACTATCAGCTGGCAGCTCTAATATCTTTTTTTGAACATCAGTGATATTTGTGTCTTCAATGTAGGATAGGTTAAGCTTACTCTTCATACCTAATACTGTAATAGCTAGATTGTATTTAAGAGCAAGATTTGTAGAGGTTTTATCGGTTATTACTGCAATATTTTTTGTGTTAGGATGGAGCTTTAGGGCAATATCTATATTTGCTTTTATGTCTGGATTTTCTGCAATACCAGTGAAAAGAGAATGATCTGTCAGACGATTTTTGGTAAAATTATTTACACCACAAAACACTACAGGTGTTCCTGGTAATAGGTCATCCCTATATTTAATCAGAAAATCAAATGCATCATTGTCAATTGAAATAATAGCATCAATTTTTTGATGGCTGTATTTATACTGATAAATTCTATAAAGGTCTTCATAATACTTCTGGTTGGATAATCTTTTTGAATCCATATGTTCAATGTTAATGTCTGAATTGGGAAGCTCATCTTTTAAAACATTCATTATCTCTTTGATAACACTATCAGACCATTCATTTCCATGATTATATGAATTAAGAATCAAAAAATGTGGTCGTCTGTTAACTGTGGAGGAGTATGCTTTTGAAGGAATGTCAGAAAAAAAAATTAATGAAAATGACAAGAAAAGAACGAAGTATTTAAATCGTTTCATATCTTATACCCCTATTAAACTTGATTTTTGTAATACTGTGTCAAAAAATATCTAAAAATAGCACTACCTTTATAATATTGCAAAAAAATGTAATAATCAATACTAATTTTATAAGGAGTCAATAGAAATCTAGAATTAGGGGAAATATATAGATTGGAGGAAATAATAGTGGGCAGATAATATTATTATCTACCCACTCCTTATTATGAGCTTATACCCCATATTTGCTGCATTTCATCACAATCCTTAAGTAGTTCCTCAAGCTTACCCTGGGCTTCAACACAACCATCCTTTAATACAATTATATTATCAGCTTGTTTAAGGGCGGCTCTTCGATTTGATACAACAATACATGTTGCCTTAGATTTTTTAAATATTCTATCCCAAAGTAAATTTTCAGTTTCAACATCAAGGGCACTTGATATATCATCAAATACTAGTAAATCAGTATCCCTAACAAACATACGAGCTGCTGCAACCCTTTGTACCTGACCTCCTGATAGCTTAACACCTCTTGGGCCTACAACTGTATCAAGTCCCTTTTCAAGGGTGACTATATCCTGTTCAAGGACACCTGAATTCACAGCAGTTCCTAAATCAACATCATCCTCAGAGAGTCCAAGCAACAGGTTGTTACGAACCGTGTCACTAAATAAATGAGGTATTTGTGGTGTATAGGATACCCTTGGTGGGATTAGAAAGTCTCCAGGGTTATCTATAGTATTTCCATTCCAGCATATAGTTCCAGAATTTTTTGACAATAGTCCAAGTAAGGCACGTACTACTGTAGTTTTACCTGAACCAATTCTTCCTGTTATAACCGTAAAGGAACCCTTATTTATGCTAAAACTTACATTCTTTGCACCACCACCTGATTCAGGGTATATATAGGTTAAATTCTCTACATCAAGGCTTTTCAACATATCTCCATCGGTTTTAGGAGAATACTTTGGCTTTGGTAGCTTTCCATCCAGGTAAAGTTTATGGTGACTAACTAATACCTTATCAGGTGCACCCTGAAGTATAGTCCTTAATCGCTCAAATGCAACCTTTGCCTGTTGAAATTGGGCTATAAAGTAACCAAAGAAATGGGTGAAATCAGCTACAAATGTAAGGTAATATACAAATAATGAGAAATCACCAACAGTAAAGCTGCCTGCTTTCATGGACTGGGCACACAGAAGAAGTATTAGGCCTGTACCAAGGTTTACTGTATTAAAAAATATTGAATCTAGCAGCTGAGTAAAAAGACTGTCCTTAAGCATAAGCTTAGGTCTTGTATTGTTTAATTTTTTAAAATGCTTGATAACATGCTCCTCTGCTGCTGCAACCTGAACAGCCTGAACAGCACCGAAAATCTCTCCAAGTGTTCCTGTAACTTCAGCAGTAGCCTCCCTGCTTGCTCTTCTATATTTCTGAACTCTATTACTAGCCTTATGGGCAAGGGCTACTACAGCAACAAGAGGAGTAAATACAAATAGTGTAATTTCAAAATTAATACTCATGAGTATTAAAATTGCTCCGAGTGCAAAGGCTGTAGTGCCTACAATATCTAATATCCAGTCAACTGCATTTTCAATGGTTTCTCCATCATCCTTAAAGTTATTTATAACCTCTCCAGAGGAGGTGGAAATTGATTGGGCTCCTGGACGATTAAGTATATGATCAAGAAGATTTCGCCTTATAAGACCACTTATTGAAAAACGGAATAGAATATCCAACCTGAAGCCAATAATAATTGATACTGATCTCAATAGGGCAGTTACAACCACAAGTGCAACAAGTCCCCATATTCCTGCACCTATTTGTGCATCACCGCTTAAAGTATTAAAAAATTCCCTTGTTATTAGTCCAGGTATAAGTGGAGAAGCATGGATTATTGTCCAAGCAATACAACTTAGGAAAAAGAGCAAGGGTCTATATAAAATTATCTGCCACACTAACTGAACTGTAGACATGTTCGACTTTTGTGACCTGGTATAGCCTTTATTAATTGAATATTCTTGATTCATACAAGCACCTCCTCTAGTCCTGTTTGGAGCAACTGATGGAAACGGGAATTTAAATCGCTTGCTAAAGCTTCTCTACCGCCGTATTCCAATACACTGCCATTATCAAGTATTAATATTTTATCTGCACGCTGAACAGTGCCTAATCTATGTGCAATCATTATACATGTACGGTTAGTTAACA
>JARDZI010000429.1 GCA_029240935.1 Clostridiales bacterium | reverse complement strand
ATTGATAAAATAGGTTATGATTTAATATTTGCAGGAAGACAAGCAATAGATGGAGATACAGCCCAGGTAGGACCAGAAATCGGAGAGCATTTAAACATCCCTCAGGTTACATATGTTGAAAGGGTTGAGATAAAGGGCGGGGAATTAAAGGTTAGAAGATCCCTTGAGGATGGGTATGAAACTATTAGGATTAAAACACCATGTATATTAACAGCTGTAAAAGAATTGAACAAGCCTAGATATATGAATATGTATGATATATTTGCTTGTTACTCAAAGGAAATTAAAATTATGGTTGCAGATGATCTTGATATTGATAAGGGAGAATTAGGGTTATCTGGTTCACCAACAAAGGTTAAAAAATCATTTACAAAGGGACCAAAGGGCCAGGGCGAAAAGGTTGAACTTCCTCCCTTTGAAGCAGCACAATTAGTTGCAAATAAATTAAAAGAAAAACATTTTATATAGGGAGGTGCAGAAATTGAGTAAAGAATATAGAGGAGTATTTGTATTTGCAGAACAAAGAGATGGAGTAATGCAAAAGGTATCTTTAGAGCTTCTTGGTAAGGGTAGAGAAATCGCAGATAAACTAAACGAGAAGTTAACAGCTGTATTATTAGGTTATGAAGTAGAGAAACTTGGTAAAACAATATCTGCATATGGTGCAGACGAGATTTTAGTAGTTGATAATATTTTGCTTAAAAACTATACCACAGATGCCTATGCAAAAGTTATGTGTGATATAATTAATGATAGAAAACCTGAGGTTGTATTTATTGGTGCAACTTACATAGGAAGAGACTTAGGACCAAGAGTTGCAGCAAAGCTTAAAACAGGACTTACTGCGGATTGTACAGGACTTGATGTGGATGAGGAAACTGGTAATCTCCTAATGACAAGACCAGCCTTTGGAGGAAATCTTATGGCAACAATTGAATGCCCTGATCATAGACCTCAGATGTCTACTGTTAGACCAGGCGTATTTAATATTCCATGCCCTAATGAAAAATGTGAGGGGAATGTTCAAATCCTTAAGACTGATTTGAAGGAAGAGGACATTAGAACAAAGGTAGAGAAAATAGTAAAATCCATTAAGGACAGAATTGACATTACTGAGGCTGAGATTATTGTTTCAGGTGGAAGAGGAGTTGGCAGCAAGGAAGGCTTTGCCCTTCTTAAGGAGCTTGCTGATGTTCTAGGTGGGACAGTTGGAGCTTCCCGTGCAGCAGTTGATTCAGGATGGGCAGAAAAAGACTATCAAGTTGGACAAACTGGAAAAACTGTACGACCAAAGCTTTATATAGCATGTGGTATTTCAGGAGCAATACAGCATCTTGCAGGTATGCAGGATAGTGATTATATAATTGCAATAAACAAGGATGATAGCGCACTTATTATGGGCGTTGCAGACCTTGGAATAGTTGGGGACATGAACAAAATACTTCCTGAAATGATAAATGAGATAAAAGGCTTGAAGTACAGCTGTGAAGTAAAATAATATTATAAATCAGGAGGGGTAAATATGAAGGTATGTGTTGTTGGAGCAGGAACAATGGGAGCAGGTATTGCCCAAGTTTTTGCAGCAAAGGGTTGTAATGTAGTTTTATGTGATGTAAAGGAAGAATTCGTTGATAAGGGATATAATATTATTAACAAGGGACTCTCAAGATTAGTTGAAAAGGGAAAAATGGATCAGGCTATTAAGGATGGAATAATGGGAAAAATCCAAAAGACCATCAGAATAGAGGACGCAAAGGACAGCGATTTAGTGGTTGAAGCTATAATTGAAAACATGAATGTTAAAAAGGAGCTTTTCAAGAACCTAGATGGAGTATGTAAGGCTGAAACAATACTTGCTTCAAATACCTCATCACTTTCTATAACAGAAATTGCAGCAGCTACAATGAGACCAGACAGAGTAATTGGAATGCACTTTTTCAATCCAGCACCTGTTATGAAGCTTATAGAGATTATTAGGGGAATTGCAACCTCAGATGATACCTTTGATAAAATAAAGGAAATGTCAGCTTTAATTGGAAAGGATCCAGTTGAAGTTAAGGAAGCTCCTGGATTTGTGGTAAACAGGATATTAATTCCTATGATAAACGAAGCTGTTGGTATCTTGGCTGAGGGAATTGCATCTGTTGAAGATATAGACAAGGCTATGAAGCTTGGAGCAAATCACCCAATGGGACCACTTGAACTTGCTGATTTCATTGGAAATGATGTTAATCTTGCGATAATGGAATGTCTATTCAGTGAAACAGGAGATTCAAAGTACAGACCTCACCCACTTCTAAGAAAGATGGTTAGAGCAAAGTATCTTGGAAGAAAGACTGGGAAGGGATTTTATGAAGATAGTAAATAAATAGTTAAAAGTCAGGATTGAAAAACGATCCTGACTTTTTTATATATTTGATTAATGTCAGCCACATCAGATGTCAGAATTTCTGCAGGTTGGCTACACCATGATAAATGAAAGTTAGGCTCTGTCATCCTGAAGCAAGTGAAGGATCTTTCCACAAGGTGACTATAAGATCCTTCACTTGCTTCAGGAAGACAATGCCTTTGAGGTTGACTTTCATATTAATTGCAATGCATTCCCTGGGGTGCTATTATATTAATTTCATATACAATAAATCAAATTTTATGGAACTTCTTGAGCCTTCCTGCTGTCTATTATTATAGGAAGATGTCATAAATGTTCATTTTATCAGGTTTACTTTTGGCTTAGATATTCAACTGCCTTAAATAGTGCTATTTGGCTTTCGCCAACAGTTTGTTTCCATGTACTTATTTACTACAACATGGGGACCATCGGTTAAAAGACCTGGGACAAGAGATGATAATGGGTAGCTATCCTTTAGCACAAAGAAACCATCTGCTTCAATTTTGGAGTTTTGCAGTACAAGCTGTTTTGCCTGCATTTCTCCTTGAAATTTAATTGGTTTATCTAGTACAACTTCAACATTGGAGTTGAAGCTGTATTTTTCATTATGCATTGGAATATAGTATACCTTGCTGCATATCTCAGATAGAAAGTTAGTTTCTTCAATGGATTCATGATTGTATCCTATTACAGCAACCTTCTTTCCCTTGTATAGGGGAGCATCACAGGTTGCACAATAGCTTACTCCATTACCAAGGAAGGTATCTTCACCTTCTATTGTTTTTTTGAAATCCACACCTACAGCAAGAATGAGGGCTTTTGCTTCATACATGTCCTGCTCAGCTTGGATTGAAAAAGAATCACCCATTGAATAAACAGCAGTTACTCTTTTGTCTGAGAAGGATGTATTTGTTTGACTTAGGTGGAAATTAAGTTTTTCTACAAGCTCTGTTCCTTTAATGTCTGGTAAGCCAGGATAATTTGGAATAGAAGGAGAGGAAAGCACTTTTTTGCTGTCCCCTCCAAACATAATTACATTTTTGTTTCTGGCAAAGGCATTTATTGCAGCGGAAATACCTGCGGGACCCTTACCGATTATAGCTATATCGTACATTATAAGCTCAAGGCTCCCTTAATAGCTGATTCAATTTGATCAGCAGGTCTAAAGCCAACAAGTTTTCCTACTGGCTTACCCTTATGGAACAATATCATTGTAGGAACGCTTGTAATACCATACATTGAAGAGATCTGTGGATTTTCATCAATATCTACCTTTGCAATATCAATCTGGTTCTCAAGGTTTTGTGCCACCTTTTCAATAACTGGTGTAAGCATTTTACATGGTCCACACCAGGTAGCCCAAAAATCTACAAAAACAGGTTTTTCAGAGTTTAATACCTTTTCATCAAATGTTGAATCTGTTACATGAATGATCATTTTTATATCCTCCTTAAATTTAACTCTTATTAATAACCCATACCCCGTGGGGGTAACTCTAATTTTATATTATTACACTATTGACATAAAGTCAATGGCATTAACAAAAAAATGTACTTTTTTTAAGTATATGTAATTAATTAAATTTTATAATAAAACTAACGATAAAGTAAATAGGGGGTGGTAGCATGAGCAAAAAAATAAAATCAATACTAACATTATTTGTACTAACATTTTTTGTAGCAACTTCATTAAACATTACAGCACTAAGCTATGTGCCTGCTAAGGCTGCAGTAGTTGTGCCAAAGGTACAATATGTGTCAGCACCAAAGCTTGAGTACACTGTCGGTGACAGAGTGCAGTTTAACTTAAATGCGCCAAATTATGGTGGAAGGGTACAGTACAGAGTTGTTCTTTGGAATGATGCAACAAAATCATACTCAGACCTATGGAATACATCTGACAGGTACTACACAAGCTGGCAGCCATATGGTAATGAAACATTTACACTTGGATGGCCAATATCTGAACCAGGTTCCTATAGAATCACAATATATGCTAAAAGAGCAGGAGTTCCAAACAACCAAACAGCTCTTAAGGGATATAACTGTGATAGCTACATGGAATCAGCAGCTTTTGTAGTTAAAGATAAGGACACAGCTTTTCAACCCTATAAAGTTACAATAACTACCTCGGTGCTTAATATCAGAAAGGAACCTTCAACCAGTTCTTCAATAGTAGGTA
>JARDZI010000428.1 GCA_029240935.1 Clostridiales bacterium | reverse complement strand
GTATTCATTACTTATATATAATGCATTAAAGATTTTACATGTTTCGTGTTACATATGTAATTTCTTTAATGCAGCATATCTAGATAACATAAATATTATTTATATGTTAGTTTACCATCAATAATATCCTGATTTATCTGCTTAACCTTGTCTACAACATCTTTAGGAAGTTTTGTTTCCCAATCACGTAAAGTAATTCCTTCAGCATTTTCTTTAACACCTAAAATATTATCACCTGATGGATTAAATTTTCCATCAATAACTGTTTTTACAACATATTTAACCATTTCAGTATTGCTCTGTATTCCACTGGCTATAACAACTTCAGGAGATATATCAAATTGATCTGATACAAAACCAATAGCATATTTATTTACTTGTTCTGCTGCTTCTATAGATCCCAAGCCAACTGCATTCGCATCAGTAACAACTATGTCTGCACCATTGTTATACATAGATAGTGCAGTTTCTTTTCCCTTTGCAACATCATCCCATGAACCAATGTATGTAAGATTTACCTTTACTTCTGGATTTACAGCCTTTGCTCCAGCAATAAATGCTTCCATTGATGCTGTTATAACTGGGCTTTCTTCAGCACCAATAGCACCAAGTACATTTGTCTTTGTTACTAATCCAGCTAATGCTCCTGTTAAATATCCAGGCTGCCAGTTTGTAAAACTATATGAACCTAAGTTTTTACTATTTCCAACAGTTCCGTTTAATACAACAAATTTAATATCAGGAAATTGTTCTGCAACCTTCTTTGCAGTATCTGCAAACTGATACCCATGACCAATAACTAAGTCATAACCATTATTCGCAAAGTTTCTAAAGACTTCCTCTTGATCTGATTGAGAAACAGCTTCTTGATAGTTGCTTTCAATATTAAATTCCTCTTCAGCTTCTTTTAATCCCTGATATGCACTAGCATTCCATCCACCATCATTTATATTTCCTGGTAGGACTATTGCGACCTTTAGCTTTTTTTCTTCATTTTGGATAGTTCCCTTATTAGTACTAGTTGTGTTATTTGCTGAGCACCCTGTTGAAAGTAACATTATTGCTGCTGATAGAATCGCAATTCCTTTTTTAAAACTAGTTCTACTCATTAATACTCCTCCTTGTACCTAACAGGTACTAAATCTTTTTTGTTTTATAATTAGAACAGCATATAAAAAAATCACCTCTATATTCTTTTTCTGTAGTTTTTATCGTCTAACAGAAAAGACTGAGGTAATTAATGAACTTAATAAGTTAGTTATCCTTAATACTATTTAATATTATATTAGGCTTTAGTGGTAAGTCATAGAATTCACATCTCAATGCGTTTATTACTGCATTAGTAATTGCTGGAGCTGAGGGAACTACTGAACACTCTCCAATACTTTTTGCACCATAAGGTCCAGTTTCTTCTCCTTCTTCTATTAGAATAACCTTTGGCTCTGGCATTTCACTTGCATTGATTAGATGATATCTTTTTAACGAGTTGTTAGTTACTTTACCCTTACTGTCAAATTCTAATCCTTCTGTTAAAGCATATCCGATACCCATTTGAATAGCCCCTTCAATCTGTCCCTCTAGGGACATGGGGTTTATTGCCTTTCCGATATCATGTGCAGCAACATAATTTAATACCTTAACATTTCCTGTTTTTGTATCAACTTCTACCTCAGCAAAGTGAGCACCATAGGAAGAAGCACCTGCATTTGCAGCATAGGTTTCGCTAGCAATTATTTCCCTCTGATTAACCTTCTGAGCATGTATCATAACCTCACATAGTGTTGCCTTCTTTATTGGGTCTGCTTTAGAATACACACAATTATCTTTTAGATATAGGTTCTCTTCGGCTTCCTCCAGTAACATGGAAGCTTCCTTGATAAGCTCTCTTTTTATATTTTCAGCTACCTTTTTAGCTGCATTACCTGAAATAAAAGTACCACGACTTGCATAGTCACCTAAATTCCATGGAGTAGCATCTGTATCTGCCGCAATACATTCAATCAGTTTAGGACTAATTCCAAGCACTTCTGCAACAATTTGGATTTGCAAGCTTACAGAACCATTTCCCATGTCGTGGGTTCCACTATACAATACAGCAGTTCCATCTTCATTCATCTTTAAAATTAATGAAGTATAATCTCTGTGCGCTCCAAAACATCCATTTCCATGTGCTCCAACAGCCATTCCAATACCTCTTTTGTATCTTCCAGAGCTTATAAATGTTTTTTTGTTGTACCAATCAAATGCAGCTGCTGCCTTATTTACACAATCTATTGGCCTTGGATTACCATGTGCTTGATTAAATCGTGGATCAACACCATCTGGCTCAACCAAATTTTTCAATTGAAGTTCTACAATGTCGATACCTAATTTATTTGCAATACTATTTAATTGTACTTGCTGACCTAAAAAAGCTTGTGGTGAACCATAGCCTCTCATTGCACCAGCAATAGGAGTATTTGTGTAAACAGGAACACCTGTAAATCTCATATTTTTTATTTTATAAACCTTGAATACTTTATGGCTCATTGCAGCCATTACATTAATAGCACTAGTTGCATATGCACCTGTATTTGTAATAACCCTTATATCCTGAGCAACAATTTTACCATCCTTCATTACCCCAGTTTTTAAATAAATTACTGCCGCATGTCTTGTCCTAGTTGAAACCATAGTTTCTCTTCTGGTTAACTCCAATTTAACTGGTCTTCCAGTCATCCTTGCAAGTTGTGCAACAACTGGTTCAATAGTTGCTTCTAATTTTCCTCCAAAAGCACCTCCAATAGCTGGGCTTATAACCCTTACTTTATTCATAGGAAGCTCAAATATTTTTGAAAGAATAATTCTA